>JBIKIA010000281.1:0-6337 GCA_044361885.1 Prosthecobacter sp.
GCAGCTCTCCTTTGATGACAAAGGCCGTCTCTGGGTCGCCACCATGCCGAAGTATCCGCACTATCGCCCTGGCGATCCGATGCCGAACGACATGCTGCTCATTTATGAAGACACGAATGGCGACGGCAAGGCCGACAAGGAAACCGTCTTTGCCGACAAACTGCATTTGCCCATCGGCTTCGAGTTCGCACCCGAAGGCGTCTATGTCTCGCAGGAGCCGAACCTCGTGCTGCTGCGCGATACCGACGGCGACGACAAAGCCGACCGCACCGAGATCATCCTCGGCGGCTTTGACACGCATGACACGCATCACGCCATCAGCGCCTACACCGCCGATCCGAGCGGTGCCTTCATGCTCTGCGAGGGCGTCTTCCTCCACTCGAATGTCGAGACGCCATACGGCCCCGTCCGCTGCGTCGATGGCGGCTTCTTCCGCTACAGTCCACAGCGCGGCCAGCTCGAGCGCACTATCCAAATGAGCATCCCAAATCCCTGGGGATTCACCTTCGACAAATGGGGCCAGGATTTCTTCCTCCACACCTCCGGCACCAGCATGAACTGGGGCCTGCCCGTCTCGGTGAAGCCCGTCTTCGGCAGCAAGACACCGAGCACGCCCGACCTCATCCCATCCGCCCAAAAAGTGCGCCCCACGAGCGGTCTGGAGATTGTCTCCTCACGTCACTTCCCCGATGAAGTGCAGGGCGACATCATCCTCGCCAACGCCATCGGTTTCCTCGGCATCAAGCAGCACAAGATCGAAGACGACAGCACCGGCTGGAAGACCAGCTTCCGCCAGGATTTGCTCAAGAGCAGCGACGGCAACTTCCGCCCAGTGGACCTCGAGTTTGCACCTGATGGCAGCCTTTACGTCATCGACTGGCACAACGTCCTGATCGGCCACATGCAGCACAATGCGCGTGATCCGCTGCGTGACCATGTCCACGGCCGCATCTATCGCATCACCTACCCGAGCCGCCCGCTGGTCAAGCCCGTGCAGGTCGAAGGTGCTTCCGTCGCTGCCTTGCTCGAGAACCTGAAGGAACCCGAACTCCGCGTCCGCTACCGCACCCGCCGCGAGCTTCGCAGCCATCCTGCCAGCGAAGTGATCCCCGCCGTCAAGGCCTGGGCCGCCAAGCAAACCGACATCCATGCCAAGCTCGAAGCCCTCTGGGTCACCTGGGGCATGAATCAGGTCGATGACGGCCTGCTGCGCGAGATGCTGGCTTCCCCAGACTTCCACGCCCGCGCCGCCGCCGTCCGCGTCCTGCGCTACAATCATCACGTCATCGCCGACCACGCCGCGCTCCTGGAAAAAGCCGCTGCCGATGAACATGGCCGCGTGCGGCTAGAAGCCATCGTCGCCGCCTCCTGGCTGCCCGATACCAATGCTGGCAAAAAGATCGTCGCCATCGCCAGCAACAAACCGCTGGATGTGTGGAGCCAAAATGCCGCCAAGACCGCTGCTGATCGCCTTGCTGGCATCGCCGAAGTCGAGAAACCTGAGTTTGCCGAGATCAAAGCCCCAGCGCACCTCAGCGCTGAAGCCAAGGCTCAGTTCATGGCTGGACAAAAGATCTACTTCCGTGAAGGCCACTGCGTCACCTGCCATCAGCCGAACGGCAAAGGCCTCGACCCAGCCTTCCCATCCATCGAGAAGAGCCCGTGGGTCATGGGTGACACAGATCGTCTGATCAAGATCGCCATGTATGGCCTCATGGGACCGATCGAAGTGAACGGCAAGAAATACGACGGCCAGGTGCCCATGACTCCCTTCGCCGGCATGCTGAAGGATGACGAAATGGCCGCCGTGCTCACCTTTGTGCGCAACAGCTTCGGCAACCAAGCAGACCCAGTCACACCCGCGCAAGTTGGCAAAATCCGTGCGGCTAATCCCGGCCGAATGATGTTCTATAACACTGCTGAACTGCTCAAAGAGCATCCGATGAAGTAGCGGCAGTGCCGGTCAGGCGCTGTGTTTTGTCAAGAAGGGGCAAGGAGGTCGAGACGCCCTCCTTGACCTTTTGACGATGACTGGCGGCGGAGACCTACTTTACCTGCGCCCAGACCGGTGAGGACCACGCCATGTTGCCGTCGCTTTGCTCGATGCGGAGGTAGTATCGGTTTTCGCCGGGGAGGGGTGCTTCATCGGTGAAGCTTTGCTCGAAGGTCTTCGTGCCCGGTTCCCACTGCTGGTGATTCTTCTCGTTGCGGACCAAGGTGACGCGCGTGATCGGCGCGGTACCGTCGATGGCGAATTTCAGCACGGGTTTGCCGGTCACGGCGATCTCGGTGCCGAGGAGTTTGTCGTTGCAGGTGAACTCAACGAAGATCTTGTCCGTCGCCGCGATGGTGCGGCGGGCGTTGAGTCCTTCGATGATGCCTTCGCGGGTGAAGTCCTTCACATAGACGCCGCCGTAGCTGGTGTGGGTGCTGATGTGGTCGCTGTTCGCCCATACGCCGAGTTTGTGGCCGAGCTCCAGCGCGTGTTGATACACGCCGTTGTTCTTCTCGGTGAAGCTGCGGATGGGTTCGCCGACCACTGGCTTGCCGATGACGGTGGAGGAGTGGTTGTAGTCCTCACCAACACGCAGACCGACGGTGGGCTGCGGGGCGTTGAGACCCTCATAGCTGACGCGCGCGCCTTGATAGATCTCGATGACGTTTTCGACGCGGTGGTCGATGGGCGGGATTTGATCCCAATCAGTGCCCATGCTCGTCGCGCCAGTGTGGGAGATGGCGGTGACGGGTTTGCCGTAGCGGGTGAGCACGTCCCAGAGTTCGGTGGGGTGCAGTTCGGGCGTGCCTTCAGTCTTCACGGGGAAAATCTTCTGCCAGGGCGAATCGACGTAGTTTTTCCGCTGGATGTACACGATGGGGCCGCCGCGCTGGGCGAAGACCATGTTGCGATGACCGAAGGGCCACTTCTGCTCTCGTTCATAGGCATACATGCTGGTGAAGAATCCTGGCGCGTAGAAGACATCGACCATCTTCTGGTTCAGCCACCATTCATAGGGGTGGTAGATCTTGGCGATGTCGGTGTGGTCGCTGGTGCCGAGAGTGTCGAGCTTGCCCATGTCGATGGCATAGCGGAACTGCTCCAGCACGCAGCCGTCGTTCGCGGTGATGCAGTTGGAGATGTCGGTGTGGCGATGGTAGTCGCCCCAATAGAGCTTGTAGGTCACTCCGTCGTGCGTCCAGGTGTGGCGCTCATCGCGGGCCCGCTCGGGCGTGACGGCATTGATGTAAGCCGCGAAAGGAACATGAGCTTTCGGTGCTGGTGCGACAACGAGTGGTAGATCGAGATCGGTCTCGACCTTCGCGAGGTGGATGCCGCTAGTTTGATGGAGCTTGGAAGAGCGCAGATCGCTCGGCCAAGTGATCCAGAGGCTGCCATCCTTGCCGAGCGCATGGTTTGTCTGGCGATCCTGCGAGTACACGCTGCCGGGGATGGCGTAGGGCTTCGTCCATTGCTTCGTGGCGGCGTCGTAACGCGTGAGGCCGATGCGCCAGCAGTAGGCTTTGAAGTAGCGCACGGTGAGCCAGGGACGGCCAGCGGCATCAAGCATGAGGTGCGGCAGATTCAGCGCGGCCACTTCATTGGGCGGTGGTTGATTGCTCTTCTTCTTCGCCTGCGCTTTGGCTTCAGCCTTGGCCTTTGCTTTGGGATTGTTGCCACGAGGTGCTGCGGCTTTCGCAGGCTGTGGGCCGGGAAGTTCGTTGAAGAGAGCGTCGGGGCTGGGCAACTCGTCAAGTTTGCCAGTCAAGAAGTCAAGGTAGGCGATGACGGTGTTCTTGCCGCCGTTCAGTCCTTGCAGGCGTCCGTGTGCACGCATGTCGAGGCCCCACTGTTGGTTGCCGCGTTCGCAGGCCAGCCAGATGCCTTTGCCGTCCTTGGCGCCGATGGCACTCACGCGGCCTTCATAGCGGTCGGTGGCGACGAGCGGCTTCGTTTCATCCACTTGGAGATCAGCGCTGATCTTCGTGGCATAGATGTTGAATTCATTACCCCGTGACGAGTCGTAGAGCACCCACGCGCCGCCATTTTCACCGGCAAAGACCACGCATGGCTCCCAATCGCCACCAGCGTCCTTCGTGACCTGGATGTCATCGGACCATGAGTTTCTTTTCGCATTGAAGACACGGCAGAAAATGTCACCCAGCGTGCCATGCATGCCTTGCCAGACGACCCAGACATTGCCTGCTGGATCGACCGCCGCCTTCGCAAAGGCGCTTCCGCCATTGGGCGCGCTGGCGAGTGTCTCCCCCTCGATCACTGGAGGCGTGTTTTCATAGGGAAAGGAGGTGTGTTTGAGGCCCATGAGGTTTTTGTCATTCACCTGAGACCAGAAAAGATGGAGCATCCCCGTGCCGTCTCTCGCCATCGCGGGTTGGTGGATGATCCCCGGCCCATTCACCGTCAAAACGTCCTTTAAAACTCCATTGGCCAACTTTGCCACATGCAGTGTGTCCTCCGTGCCGTCCCATTGCACGTAAGCGACCCACGGCTTTCCATCACCATCGGTACACATTGCGGGGAAGTCGGATTGCCTGCCGGGTTCCCGAAGAGTGTACGGTTGGGGCAGCAGATCCTGCGCGAAGGTTGAGGCGGCAAGGAGCGGAAGGATGAAGCGAATCATGGCCGCCTATCAACACGGGCGGAGGCGATTCCTTTCATGGGTCACTGCACCTTCTCCGGCGTGACGCCGAGGCCGCCGGGGCTTTGATTCAAGATAACATCGTCGGCGGTGAAAAGGTTTTTGTCCGGGCCGGCGGAGCGAACTTCGAGGCTGGCACCGGAGTTCGGGTGCAGCCAGTAGGGGGTGCCCCAGCGATCCATGATCTGGCCTTTGATGATCATCGGACTGTCCGGCGGAAAGAGGACGCCTTTCTTGGGGTTCTGTCCGGTGAGGATGGCGGTGAGGTCTTCGTTGGAGCCGACGGGTAGCTGACTGAAGCTTTTGCGATAGATGTCGATGAACTCGCCAAGGGTTTCGAGGTCGTTGAGTGGTGTCTGTGTTTGTTCGGCGAGGCGGTCGGCGAGTTTTTGGATCTCAGGATCAATGGAACGCGGGTCGATCTTTGGCGTGGTGACGGCTGCGGGTGGCGTTCTGGAAGCGGTGCCTTTCGGTGGTCGTGGTGGCGGCGGGGTAAACTCCTGCTCATTCTCCGGGGCTGTGAGCACCCAGGTGAGGTAGAAGGCACCAGCGATAAGGAGTAATAGGAGGAGAAGACGGGACTTCATGGAGATGAAGAGAATGGGAATGACGAAAGCGAGGGATCAGAGGATGCCTCGTGGTTCTTTCGTCATTCCAAAGACATCATGTCCAGGTCAGATGGTGTAGTCGATGAAGTCGAGATTCGAACCGGTGCCGAAGCGGCTGAGGTTGGGGAAGATGGCGTCGATCTGACCGGCGGGGACGCCGATCCATTGGGCGATTTTTGCAGCATACTGATCGACCGATGTGCTGGGAATCCAGCGACCACGAGAGCCCGTGCAGTCGATGCCGCCATCGACGGTGAGGTCGGGGAAGGTGCCATAGAGTTTCTTTCCCTTCACCGCGCCGCCGACGACGAAGGCATGGCCGCCCCAGCCGTGATCGGAGCCGCCGGTGCTGTCGGTTTTGTTCGGGGTGAAGGTGCGGTTGAAGTCGGAGCAGGTGAAGCCCATGACCTGATTCCACAAGGCAAGGCCGCCACGCGGGTGATTGATGATGGAGTCGTAGAAGCCTTTGATGGAGCGGGCCAGCACGGCAAGCAGCGCAAACTGGCCGACGCCGGTGTTGACGGTGTTGTTGGCGTTGATGGCGACCTGCGAGGCATGGGTGTCGTAGCCCCCCTGCTGGATGAAGAAGGTCTGGCGGTTGTTGCCCTTGCCGGTGTCGGCGAGGAGGGCTGCATTGCCGATGATGAGGCGTGCGGCCATCTTGATCTGGTTGGTGAAGTCATTGGCCACGTTCACAGGACTGCCCGTGAAGGCGGTGGTGAACCATGCGTCGAGATTGATGTTGGTCCCCGTGGTCTGACTGGTGTAGGCCAGGGTGTCCGCGACGACGCCTTCGGTGACGCGGGCGTTTTTGGCCGTGGCCTGGAAGGAGGTGTCGAAGAGGTTCGCGTGGTTCATCGCCATCAGGCGTTCCAGGGCGCGGAGTCGCCAGCCCTGGTTCGTGGTGGTTTTGTAGTTGGTGGTGTTCAGCGGGTCGTAGCCATTGGCTCCGCTGAGGAAGGGTTTCAGCGAGGTGTTTACGAGGGCGTCGGAGTAGCCAACGTTGTTCGGGCCGAAGCCATCGAAATCGAGCGCCCCCGCCGTACTCATGACGAAGGGCTGCTCAGTGATGCC
>JBIKIA010000389.1:0-4929 GCA_044361885.1 Prosthecobacter sp.
CCGGGCCGAGCTGGGCCTGTCGGCTCAGACTTGCACACTGCGCATCCACTTCAGCCACCACGGCATCGAGCAAAGCCACGTCATCGGTGATGAAGCCCGCCTGGCTGTCTTTGCCATGCTCGGCCTGCGCCAAAATATCCGCTGCGATGAAGCGTGGATCGCCGCTCTTGTCCGCGAGAATCAGCACCTCGCTCGGGCCGGGCAGAAGATCGATCGAGACCGCACCGAGGCACTGGCGTTTCGCTTCCACGACATAGCTGTTTCCTGGGCCGACGATCTTCGCCACCGGGGCAATCGTTTCCGTGCCGTAAGCCAGCGCCGCGATGGCCTGGGCTCCGCCGACCTTATAAACTTCCGTCGCCCCCGCGAGCTTCAGCGCCGCGAGCAAACCGGGATTCACCGTGCCATCGCGCCCGCAGGGCGTGCAGACCACGATCTCCGGCACACCTGCGGCAGCGGCCAGCGTCACCGTCATCATCGCCGTGGAAACCAGCGGCGCCGTGCCGCCGGGCACATAGCAGCCCACGCGCTCAAAGGGGTGATACACCTCGCCCACCTCGCCGCCCTGTTCATTCAGGCCGTGCCAGTCCTGGCGCATGCTTTTGCGGGCGAATTCGAAGACATTCCTGTGGCTGGCTTCCAGCGCTGCCCGCAGCTCGGGCGAGGCCGCATTCCACGCCGCGTCGATCTCCTCCGCCGTGACTCGCAGCATCGCGGGCGTCAGTTGTGCTCCGTCAAACTTTGCCGTGTATTCAATGAGGGCCGCGTCTCCGCGTTCGCGGATCGCCTTGATCACACCGGACACGACCTCGCGTACCGCATCGCTGGCCTCAGCGCGGCGGTCGAGGGAGGTGAGAGTCTGTTTCCAGTCGGCATCAGAGTGGCGGAGGATCTTCATGGGGTCGTTCTTGGGTGGCGAAGGATGGGGCAGCGTCAATAGACGATTTACGCGGCTCCCCGCAGCGCGGGTCATGCCGTGGAGAGTGATCGGGTCTATTGGATTTCCGGGACCTGGATCTGTGTCTTGCCGAGCACCGTGTGGCAGTTCACGCATTGCTGGCGCAGGCCGGTGAGCGCGGCTGTGCTGCGTGGCTTGTCGTGCTTGAGCAAGGCCGCCTGGAGATCGGCATAGGGGCCGTTTTCCCAGGCGGCGAGGAGCGGCCGGAGATCGACCTTCGTTCCAGCCGCACCGGGCTGCACAGGGCGGGATTCGATGGATTTGGAGACGCTGCTCTTGAGGCGGGCGGACATGGCCTGGGCTTCGTCCCATTGGCCGATCTGCTGGAGTCGTTGGGTTTCGAGCAGCTTGCGTTGAGCCGCCTTCATCCGGTGGCTGATGAGGGTGCTGGTGCAGGAGGTCAGGCTGAAGGCGAGGGTGATGAGCAGGAGGTGTTTCATGGGAAAGAGGGGGATGGGTCAAAGCAGCAGGCGGGCCTATTCGCGGCGGATGGCATTCATCAGATTGCCACGCACGGCACTGGCCACTGCGATCCAGCAGGTGAAAAGGCCAAAGCCGAGCACGCCGAGCAACAAAGCTCCGAGGAAGCCGACGGGCAGATCTCCGCCGCCCTGGGTGACGCTGGGCCAGACGGCGATCAGGGCACTGATGACGCCAAGCAGCAGGCCGGTGACGAGCAGGGCCACGTGTTCGCCGAGCACGAGCTTTCTCAAGGCACCGGGCAGGAAGCCGAGCGCCTGCATGAGGCCGAGTTCGCCGCGCCGCTCCAGCACATGCCGGGCGACGAGCACGCCGAGTCCGGCCGTGCCGAGCAGCACACCGAGTCCGCCGAGCACGGTGAAGATGCCGATGTAGGTGTTTTGTACGGAAAGGAAGGTCTCCAGCCGCTGCTTCGCGGGTTCCAGCGCCAGCCCGCGCTGCTCAAGCTGACGGGTGAGGTGGGCGCTGACTTCGTCCACCTTCGCGGCGGGGGCGTCGATGAGGAAGAAGCGGTAGCCGGCCGCATCGGGGTAGGCTTTCAAAAAGGCGGCCTCGCTGGTGATCATCTTCCCCTGGAGCACGGAGCCGCCGATGAGGTCGCCAAGCGTCACCTGGATGGTCTCTCCGGCGGCGTTTGCATAGTCCACGGAGTCGCCCACGCCCTTGCCGAGGCCCCACATCGCGGTGGCTTGGTCGGCCACGGCCTTGTCTTCCTTCAGCGCGTCCCAGCCTGTCTTACCGGTAAAGCGGAAGCGCCCGGTCAGCAGCGCGGGATTCACGCCCACGAGCACGGGCTTCTGCGCACGATTCAGATTCAGGCAGCTCGCGTCATCTCCTTCGCGGACGCGGAAGGGCACGATCTTCACGCCCTTCATGAGTTCTTCGTCCAAACCAAAGGCTTCGATACCAGCCTTCGTGTTCAGGTCTTCGTAGATGGGCAAAGAAGACTCGCCGATTAGGGCAAAGCCGCCCGTGCCCGAGGTCGGCTGCGTGACATCGCCCGCGCTCATGCGGAAGGCATTCACCGCCGTGACGAGGAAGATGCCGCCCGCCATCATGCCGATCACCGCGAGACTGCGGGAGGGACGGCGCGAGATGTTTCGCAGGCCGATCTGCCCCAGCGTCTGCGCCAGCACGCCGCTATCCCGGCGCATCCACGCGCCAGCCAGCAGCAGCCCGGCGATCATGAGCATCATCCCGCTGCCGAAGAACATGCCCGCCACCGCTTCCGGTGCCTTGGCCGACTTCGCCCCAAAGAGCAGCCCGATGGCGATTGCGATCAGCAGCCAGGGCATGGCCGCGCGCAGTTTGCCGGGCGGCCTGACATCCTTGCCAGTCGAGGACTCGTCGCCGCTCCAGAGCTGGCGCGGAGTTTTGCGGAACATCGCCCGGCTGGCCCACCAGAGGGTGCCGAGCACGATGAAGATGGAGCCCAGGGCCGCGCCGATCTGCGTGACGAGACTGGCGGAGTAGATGAGCGGCAGCCCCTGCGCCGCGCCCGACCACGCGCCCTGGAGTCCTGCCAGCGCCAGCTTGGTATAAATCGCGCCACCTGCCAAACCAAGGATGCTGCCGATGATGGCGACGACGCCTGCTTCACCGAGCAGCGTGCGGCGCACCTGTTTCGTGGTCCAGCCGATGGCGAGCAGCAGCCCGACCTGGGAGGCGCGGCGCTCAAGCGTGAAAAGGAAGAGCAGCGCGGCAAAGACAAGCGCGGCGGCGATGAGGAACATGCTCAGGCCGATGAAGAGCCCGCCAAAGTCCACGCTGCCTTTCGCGGCGGCGTCGGCATCCTTTTTGAAGTCGCGCGGCACGAGCCCGATGTCGGCGAGCTTCAGTTGGCCGAGCAGTTCTTTCTTCAGCGCTGCTTCATCCTGGCCGCTGTCGGGGAAACGAATGGCGGTGAGATTGCCGAAGCGGTTCGCCCAGAGTTTCTGACCCTCGGCCAGGGTGATGAAGCCCTTCGGGGTGCCTTTGTAGTCGTCCCAATACTTCTCGTCCTGGTCGCGGATGGCCTTCATGTCCATCGGGATGCCCGGCTCCCAGTCGCGGCAGTTGTCCACGTCAGACACGCCGGGGAACTCAGGCGTCCAGGCGCGTGTCACTTCGGGATCCGTCATCGGCAAAATGCCGCGCACCTTGAACTTGGCCGACTGCTGCTTCAGCTCGCGCCCCAGCCCGACCACGAAGTAAAAGACCTCCACCTCATCGCCCATGACAAGCTTTTGGTCATCCGCCAGCCATTGGGAGATGACGATGCCTCCGGGCGTGGCAGCGGCGGTCGGCTCTGGGCTCAGAGACTGAGAACCGAGAACTGCGAACTGAGAACTCTTCAGCTTCTGCTCATCCACCGCCGTGATCATCGAATACGGCGTCCCACCCTTCGCCGTCTTCAGCCCATTCACCAGGTAGGTGAGCACGCCATAGCTTTCCTGACGCTCCAGCAGCTTTGCCGCCAGACTGTGATCCATGAAGACACGGCTCGTGTTGAGTTCCCACTCCTTCCGCGCCCCCGCCACGCGGACCAGCTTCAGCCCCAGATCCTCCAGCGTCTTCGCTTCATCCAACTGAGCACTGGGCACTGAGAACTGGGAACTCATCGCCGCATTCACCTTCCCATCCATCTCGATCTGCAACTGCAAGTCCTCCAGCCCAACAAAGACCGTGTCCGGTGTGATCTGGGAGGCGATGAGCTGGAAGGCCCCGAAGTCCTCCGCACTCACAATGCCCGCCACCTGACGGCGCAGGGACACGTCTTGATTCGTGCTGCCGGACAGCGGTGCATCCCGCGAGATGGCGCTCGGGCGTTCCAGGCGCACGATGACGGTGTCGCCCACCTTGATGCCGAGCTTGCGGGCCAGGGGTGCGTTGACGAGCACCTCGCTGCGCTTCATTGCCGGGACTTGGCCACTCGGGCTCAGTTTCCAGAAGCCCTCTTCAATACCGAGCACCTGGGTGCCGTTCACCCGCACCTTGCCATTCGCGGACGCGGTGGAGCCCACGGCGATGATTAGTGGCTCTGCGCCGGTTTTGCGTGCGAGATCCGCCGTGAACCAGCGGTCCCCGCCGAGCAAACCGGACTGCACCTTGCCCAGTCGCAGCTCTGCCACGCGCCGCAGGCTGGCGCGCACGGAGTCCCCGACCAGGAGGGAGCCGCTGAGGATGGCGGAGGCCAAAAAAGCCCCGAGCAGCAGGCCGAGATGCCCACGCCAGTAGTGCCGCGCGGAGGAAAGGATGAATCGGGACAAAGTCATGATGGCAATACGCCCACGATGCCGAGTCCATGCAGCCGCGCAATGCCGGTGCAGGACATCCAGCCCTCCCCCAGTCTCAAAGTCTCCTGCGCAGCCGTCTCCTGCGAAGCAGTCTCCGGCTACGCCGTCTCCGCGGCTACCTCCGCAGCGCATTGATCAGCTCATCCACTTTATTGATCAGGTTCTGCATCTGCGTCTGATTGTAGGTGCCCTCGGCCAGCTCATTGAAGTTCGTCA
>JBIKIA010000390.1:0-4924 GCA_044361885.1 Prosthecobacter sp.
GTGGTCATGTGGGGTGCAGATGGCGATGAGATCGCACGATTGAAGGACATCGGCTTCACCCACTTCATCGGCATGAGCGCGGTGGGTGCGGGAGACATGTGGCAGCAGAAGAAACAGCTCCCGCCGGGCAAGGAAGAATACATCGCACGGAATCGCAGCTACCTCGACGAAGCCCTGAGGAATGGGCTGGAGATGGTCGCCAGTCTCTCGCCATCGGACACACTGAAGAGCGATCCGAAAAACCTCCGCATCGACCGCACGGGCAAGGTCTATGAACGCCAGGACATCTGCGCCAGCACCCCGGAGTTCGCGCCTTTCTTCCAAACCGTCGGCCAAAGCATGGCGAAGACATATGGCGACCATCCCGCCTTCACCTCTGCCCTGATCAACACCGAAGTGCGCGATCACAACGCACCTTCCTTCAACCCTGTCGATCAGGCGAACTATCTGGCTTTTGCCAAGACCGGCATCCCTGCCGAGGTCATGAACAAGTGGGGAGTGGACCACACGAAGCTCGCCAACTTCCCAACCAACCGTGTGATTCCGGATGAACATCCCATCCTGAAATACTACCGCTGGTTCTGGACCGTCGGCGATGGCTGGAACGCCCTGCACTCTGCCCTCAGCAAAGGCGTGAAGAGTCATGGCCGCCGCGACTTCTGGACCTTCTTTGACCCGGCGGTGCGTCAGCCGAGCATCAGCGGTGGCGGTGGCAGTGTGGATGTGCTCTCGCACTGGACCTACACGTACCCCGATCCCCAGCGTATCGGGCTCGCCACCGATCAGCTCTTTGCCATGAGCGATGCCAGCGGCAAAGGCCAGCGCGTGATGAAGATGACCCAGCTCATCTGGTATCGCTCCCAAACCGCGCCCATCGGGGCCAAGGCACCTGGCGATCTGGTTGCCTGGCAGGATCATGATCCCGACGCCGCCTACATCACCATCGCGCCCATGCATTTGAAGGAAGCCTTCTGGACGAAGCTCGCGCGTCCCATCCAGGGCATCATGTATCACGGCTGGCAGTCGCTCGTTGATAATCCCGGCAGCACGAGTGCCTATCGTTTCACCAATCCGAACACCGTCCATGTCCTGCGAGACCTCATCCGCGAGGTCGCCGAGCCACTCGGGCCGACTTTAATGAAGATCCCCGCTGAGCGCAGCGAAGTGGCCATGCTGGAGAGCTTCACCTCCCAGATGTTCGCACGTCGCGGCGGCTATGGCAGCAACAATGGTTGGTCCTCCGACTTCTGGCAGGCCATGCAGCACGCCCATGTGCAGATGGACATCCTCTTTGAAGAAACCCTGCTGAAGAGCGGCCTCAGCGGGCGCAAATACCTGCTCATGCCCGAGTGCGATGTGCTCACCGAGAGTGTCGTGAAGAAGATCACCGACTGGCAAAAGCGCGGTGGCAAGGTCATCGCCGATGAGTTCCTCTGCCCCGGCGTGAAGGCCGACCTCGTGATCCCGAGCTTCAAGCGCGTGAAGAACGCCGTGCAGGACAAAACCACCGTGCTCGCCCTCGCCAAAACTTTGCCCGAGAAGATGCAGTCCCTCGGCTGGAAACCCGCCCTGAGCATCGACAACCCAGAGATCATCACCCGCACCCGTCGCAGTGGCGATGCGCTGTATGTCTTCGTCGTGAACGACCATCGCGAGCCCGGCACCTATGTCGGCCAGCACGGTCTGGTGATGGAAAACGGACTGCCCAGCAGTGGCACGCTGACGCTGAATCAGGAGACCGCCAGCGTCTATGATCTCACGACTCATAGCCAAATCGTGCCGAATCGCAGCGCCGAAGGCCAATTGAGCTGGCCCGTGAATCTCGGCCCCGGTGATGGCCGCATCTACCTGGTCACGCCGAAGTCTATGCTCCATCTCGCGCTCGACGTGCCTGCCACGGCCACCTGTGGAAACGTCGCCAAGATCACCGCCACCATCACCACCACCGATTCATCACCCGTAGCAGCCATCCTTCCGATGCAGGTCAGCATCCGGGACGCGAACGGCGTCAGCGCCGAAGGCAGTGGCTACTACGCGGCTGAAAAAGGCTTGCTCGAACTCTCCCTCGACCTCGCTCCGAATGAAGATCCTGGCGTGTGGCAGATCCAAGTCCGCGACCTCGCCTCCGGCATGGAGAGCGTGAAGTGGATGAAGGTGGGACGTTAAGCGTGAGCGCAAGCTCTCGAACCACGGTGACGTATTCCTTAACGATGTCATTTCCCCTCACCCGCCGTGATTTCCTGCGCCGCTCCGGCATGGGCATGGCGGCTCTTGGACTGGCGGATTTGCAGGCTGCGAAGCCGCATTTCGCACCGAAGGCGAAGCGGGTGATCCACTTTTTCCTGAATGGCGGACCATCTCACGTCGATACCTTTGATCCGAAACCAGCTTTGGCGAAATATGAAGGCAAGCCGGTGCCGAGTCATCGCATCACGGAAAGGAAGACAGGAGCGGCGTTTCCTTCGCCGTTCAAGTTTCAGCGCTATGGGCAGAGCGGGATCGAGGTGAGCGAACTGTTTGAGAAAACAGCGGCACACATCGACGACATCGCTGTCATACGGTCAATGCAGGCGCAGGTGCCGAACCATGAGCCCTCTCTGATGCTCATGAACTGCGGGGACTCGATCCAGGCGCGGCCAAGCATGGGCGCTTGGCTCACCTATGGCCTCGGCAGCGCGAATGAAAACCTGCCGGGCTTCATCGCGATGTGTCCAGGCGGCATGCCAATTAAAAGCGCGGAGAACTGGCAGTCAGCCTTCCTTCCGGGCGCATTCCAGGGGACGTATGTCGATTCGAAGCACGAGGCGGTGGATCGCTTGATCGAAAACATCCGCAGCCCTCATGCCGATGCGCGAGTGCAACTCCGCCAGCTCGATCTGCTACGCCGCATCAATGCCGCGCATCGGGCGGAGCGCAGCGATCCACGACTCGATGCGCGCATCGAGAGCTTCGAGCTGGCCTTTCGCATGCAGATGGAGGCAGCGGATGCTTTTGATGTGAGCAAGGAGCCCGAGCACATCCGCAGCATGTATGGCGAAGGCGTTCATGCGCGGCAGACACTGATCGCTCGCCGACTCTTGGAACGCGGTGTGCGCATGGTGCAGCTCTGGCATGGCGCGGGCCAGCCCTGGGACAATCACAACGACATCGAGACGAACCACCGCAAGCTCGCGGCTGAGATTGACCAGCCCATCGCCGCGCTGCTGCACGATTTGAAGCAAAGAGGCATGTTGGAAGACACGCTCGTCATCTGGGGCGGCGAATTTGGCCGCACACCGACCGTGGAGCTCAGTGGTGGCAAATCGAAGCTCGGGCGCGATCACAATCACTACGGCTTCAGCGTCTGGATGGCCGGCGGCGGGATCAAAGGCGGCACGGTTTACGGCAGCACGGATGAATTCGGCTTCGCAGCCCAGGACAACCCGACCAGCGTGCATGATCTGCATGCGACGATCCTTCACCTGATGGGCCTGAACCACGAAGAACTGACCTACCGCTACGCCGGGCGTGACTTCCGGCTCACGGATGTCTATGGGGATGTCTTGACGCCGATTTTGGCATGAGGGACACTGGCGATCGTTATGAAAGCCAACCTATTGATTGCCTGTTCGCTGCTGCTCTCCGTGCATGTGCAGGCTCAGGACTTTGCGTTCTTTGAATCAAAGATCCGTCCCGTGCTGGCGGAGCATTGTTATGAATGCCACTCGGTGGAGTCCGGCAAATCAAAGGGCAGCTTGATGCTGGACACGAAACAGGCAATCCGCGCCGGTGGTGACGCCGGCCCCGCCGTGGTGCCTGGAGATGCGGCAAAGAGTCTGCTGCTCAGCGCAATCAAGCACACCGATCCCGATCTCGAAATGCCGCCGAAGAAACCGCAGCTTTCAAAAGCTGTGATCGCGGACATCGAAACGTGGATCAAATCAGGAGCGCCTGATCCGCGTGAGTCGGCGGTGAAGGTGGCGGAGCGTCCGCCTGTGGATTTGGGTGCTGGGAGAAAGTTTTGGAGCTACAAGAAGCCCGTGAAGACTACAGGGAGTGTGGATGCGTTCATTGAGGCGAAGCTAAAGGAGAATCGTCTCACGCCATCACCTGAAGCTGAGCCGGTGGTGCTGCTTCGCAGGTTGTATTTCGATTTGATCGGCCTGCCGCCGACTCCAAAGGAAGTGAAGGCATTCTCGATGGAGAAGCTGGAAGCGACCGTTGACGAGCTTTTGAAAAGCACACGCTTCGGCGAGCGCTGGGGCCGTCATTGGCTGGATGTGGCGCGCTTCGCCGAATCCAATGGCCGCGAGTCCAATCTGACTTTCCCACATGCATGGCGCTACCGCGACTATGTCATCGACGCGGTGAATGCGGACGTGCCGTTTGATCGCTTCATCACCGAACAGATCGCGGGCGATCTGCTGCCTGCGAAGGATGACACGGAGCGCGCACGGCTGCTCATCGCGACGGGTTTCCTCGCCTTTGGCGCGAAGGGACTGAACGAGATGAGCAAAGCGCAGTTCGTGGCCGATCTGGCCGATGAGCAGCTCGACACGGTGACGCGCGCGGTGATGGCGAGTTCCGTGGCCTGCGCGCGTTGTCATGATCACAAGACGGAGCCGTTCAGCATGGAGGACTACTACGCGCTGGCAGGCATCTTCAAGAGCACGGAGACGTTTTACGGCACCTGGATCGACTCGGAGAACGGCAACGGATCGCATTTGATTCGGTTGCCGGAACTGCCGGCGCAGTTGATCCCGAACAGACCGCTGACGTCTGAGCGTGTGAAGCAGTTGAAGGAACAGCGCGCCCAACTCGATGCCGAGGAGAAGGCGCAGACTGAGTATGCGATCAAAGCGAAGCTCGAAGGTCGCGACATCAGTGGTGAATACTACAAGATGCTCTCCACAGCGATCCGCATCCTGTGGACACGCGGTGGCGT
>JBIKIA010000297.1:0-6097 GCA_044361885.1 Prosthecobacter sp.
GAATCCCGAGCAGCAGCTCAAGCTGCTGAAGGATGTCTCCTTCGGTGCCTTGCAGCTCTTCAGCATGGTCATCGCCATCTGCGCCACGGCGCTCCTGCTGCCTCGTGATCTGGAGGACCGCACGCTCTACACCATCTTGTCCAAGCCCGTGCCGCGCTTCGAATATTTGCTCGGGAAGTTGTTCGGCGTACTTATCCTCATCGGTGCCGGACTGGTGCTCATGGACATCGCCTTCAGCATTGTGCTTTGGCTGAGGGAAAGCCTCGTTCTCGCGCAGTCCGTCGCCGCACTCCAGCAGGAGGGCACGGCCACGCCGGAAGCCATCTCACAGATCAAAGCCATCGTCGGGAAGCAAGGACTGACATGGAATCTGCATCTCGGCGTGGTGGCCATCTTTCTCAAAGCGACTGTCATCACGGCTCTGACACTGATGATCTCCTGCTTCGCCAGCAGCACGCTTTTCACCATCGTGATCTCCTTCCTCATCACCATCGCAGGACACGGGCAGGGGCTCATCCGCGAGTATTTCCTTTCAGGACATGGCGGCTTGTTCAAAAAGCTTTTCTCCGCTCTGCTCGCCATTGTGACGCCGGACATGGGCGTCTTCGACATCGTCGATAATGTCATCAATGGTGAACTGGTGACGCTGCCATCCTTCGGTCTCATGGCAGGAATCGCCACAGCCTATGTCGTAGGTTACTCGGTCGTCTCACATCTGCTGTTTGTGGAAAAGGAACTCTGATGAAGCGTCACCTCCAGGCCCTTGCCGTGCTGCTCCTCTTCGGCGCTGTGAAGCTGCCTCTGGAAGAAGCGACCACGCAGCGCTTCCGGGCAGCCGGCCTGCTCAGCACACCGCTCAGCCTCGGACTGCGTGAGAATCTCAGCCAGATGGGTTTCGCGGCCTCACTCGGCGGCTTGCGGTCACTCGTGGCGACGATCACTTATCTTCAGGCCAACCGCGCATGGGAAAACGTGAACTGGGGCAAGGTGGACAGCCTTTTCCAACTCACCACCAGCCTTCAGCCCCACTACACCAACTACTGGGACGAAGCCTCATGGCACATGGCCTACAACGCGGCTTCGTACTATCTACAGGATGAAAAAACCGAGCCTTTCGTGCGCGGTAAACTATCCGAGGAGCATGTGAAACGCGGCATCGCCATCCTGAAGGAAGGTCTGCGTTATTTGCCCGATGACGCGCGCCTGTGGCATTCACTCGCAGAGATTTATGAGCGCCGGTCCCACGAGCCGAGGCTCGCAGCGGCAGCCTATCTTCAAGTGTACCGCATCACCAGAAACAACCGCTACGCCCGCTTCGCCGCCTACCAGTATGCTGAGACTGCGGATCCTGAACTGTGGAGAAAGGCGTATGATCTTCTGCGCGCTGCCTATGAGAAGAAGAACCAGCGCACGCCCAGCCTGCTCGACACGCTCAAGAAGCTCGAAGAACGACTGAAAATCCCGATGATGCAGCGCATCCCCGATCAACGAAAGCCGATGGAGATCTCCCCGACAGAGCTCGGACCCGTGAAGTGAAGTCGCCTACGTCTTTGCATGGCGTGTGTTCTTCCAAATAAGCGCCGCAGCAAACATTGCTGCCTGGGCGAGCACGATGCAGGCTCCCGTGGCAGCATTGAGAAAGAAGCTGACATACACGCCGAGGCAGCTCGCGAGCACGGATGAGGCGGTGGCGATGAGCAACATGCGATCAAAGCGATCGGTGAGCAGTCGCGCGGTGCAGCCCGGTGTGACGAGCATGGCGACGACGAGGATGATGCCCACGGCCTGCATAGAGGCGACGATGGTGCCGGAGAGGAGCGAAAGCAGGACGTAGTGCAGCAGGGTGGTGTTCAGCCCGATGGCGCGGGCATGAGCGGCATCAAAACAGAAGAGCATGAGGTCTTTCCGCATGGCGAGGATGACGACGAGCGTGATGACACCGGCGACGACGGTTTGCACGAGGTCGTCACGCTCAATGCCGAGGATGTTGCCAAAGAGGATGTGGTTTAGATGCGCGTCGGTCTGCACTTTGGTAAAAAGCACGAGCCCGAAGGCGAACATGCCGGTGAAGACGATGCCCATGACGGTGTCCTCTTTGATGCGTGTGCTGGCTTTGATCCAGCCCGTGGCCGTGGCGCAGAGCAGCCCGGCGGCAAAGGCACCGATGGCCAGCGGCAGCCCGAGCATGTAGGCGATGACGATGCCGGGCAGGACGGCGTGCGAGATGGCATCGCCCATGAGCGACCAGCCTTTCAGCACGAGGTAGCAGGAGAGCACGGCGCACACACTGCCGACGAGCGCACTGATCATCAGCGCCTCGACCATGAAGGGATATTGCAGTGGGGCGAGCCAGCTCATGCGGGTAGTGAGGCAAGACGACGCAGCCGTCGCGTGGCGAGCAGGCCGTGCTTTGGCGCAAAGACGAGCGCGGCGAGGAAGACGAGCGTTTGCAGCACGACGATGCACCCGCCAGTGCTGCCATTGATGAAGTAGCTGGCATACGCGCCGATGACTCCGCACAACGCTCCTGTGATCGTGGCGATGACGAGCATCCTGCCAAAACGATCCGTGAGCAGATACGCCGTGGCTCCCGGCGTGACGAGCATGGCGACAACGAGACAAGCTCCGACTGTTTGCAGCGCCGCCACCGCCGTCGCCGCAAGCAAGGAGAGCAGGAGGAAGTGCAGGAAGCCTGTGTTCATGCCAAGCGCCCGCGCGTGAGCTTCGTCGAAGCAGTAGAGCAGCAGGTCGCGCCACTTCATCGCCAGCACGAGGATGGAGATGCCTGCGATGATGAGCATCTGGAGGATGTCGGGATCAGAGACGGCGAGAATGTTGCCAAAGATGATGGTCTTGAGGTTCAGATTGCTCGGATACAGCGAGAGCAGCAACAGCCCGAGCGCGAACCAACTGGTGAACACGACGCCGATCACCGCATCCTCACGCAGCCCGGATTTCTTCTTGATCCATCCCATTGTCACCGCCGCCAGAATCCCCGCGATGAATGCCCCCACCGAGAACGGCAGCCCCAAGAGCCAAGCCAGCGAAACCCCCGGCACCACCGCATGAGACAAGGCATCGCCCATCAGCGACCAGCCCTTCAGCGTGATGAAGCACGAGAGGAAGGCACACACACCGCCGATCAAGCCGCTCACGAGGATGGCCTTGAGCATGTAGTCGTATTCGAAGGGCGTCAGCAGGTCATTCACTCCCCCACCTCCTCTTTCCTCTTCTTCACCAGAGCCTCACGGCCAGAACGGTCTTTGTATTCCAAGTGACCGTCTTTACCGAAGACGAGCGGTCGCTCATCATCGGTGAGGAGCTTCACGGTCTTGCCATCGTGATCCTGGATGGTGCTGCTTTCGAAATGGAACTGGCGCAGCACGCCACCAAAGGCGCGGGCGAGGTTGTCTTCGGTGAAGACTTCTTCGAGCGGTCCAGCGGCGAGCACGGTGCGGTTCACGAGCACGACGTGATCGCAGAACTCGGGCACGCTGCCGAGATTGTGCGTGGAGACGAGGATGATGCGGCCTTCATCCCGCAAGGCGCGAAGCAGCTCGATGATGGCTTCTTCTGTCGTGACATCCACACCGGTGAAAGGCTCATCGAGCAGGATGATCTGGCCGTTTTGCGCAAGCGCACGGGCGAGGAAGACGCGTTTCTTTTGACCGCCGGAGAGTTCGCCGATCTGTCGGTCTTTAAACTCAGTCATGCCGACTCGGGCGAGGCTTTCGTTCACCCTGCGTTTGTCTTCGGCGCTGGCAATACGGAGGAAGTTCATGTGCCCGTAGCGGCCCATCATGACGACGTCCCACACGCTGACGGGAAAGGTCCAATCGACTTCCTCGCTCTGCGGCACATAGGCCACGAGCTTGCTCTTCCTCGACTCCTCCACCGTGCTGCCCGCGAGCCGGATGCTGCCGCTCACTGGTCGCACAAAGCCCATGATGGCTTTAAAAAGCGTGCTCTTGCCGCTGCCGTTCACGCCCACGAGGGCGGCGATGGTTCCCTGTCGCAGGGTGAACGTGGCATCGCTGAGCGCGATGTGCCCATTCGGATACGCGACGGTGACGTTGGAGACTTCGATGGAGAGGGGGTGAGTCATTTTCCGGTAAACGCCTTCACAATGGTGTCGGCGTTGGTTTCGAGCAGCTTCAGATACGTCGGTGCCGGGCCGGTGGCTTCGGTCAGCGAGTCCACATAGAGCACGCCGCCGAACTTGGCTCCTGTTTCCTTGGCGACTTGTTGCATGGCTTTGTCACTGATGGTGCTTTCGCTGAAGACGACGGGGATCTGACTGGCGCGGACGGTATCGACGACCTTTTGCACCTGCTGTGGCGTGCCTTCCTGATCGGCGTTCACGGGCCAGAGGTAGAGTTCCTTCATGCCGTAGTCTCGGGCGAGGTAGGAAAAGGCACCCTCGCAGCTCACGAGCCACCTTTGCGCGCCAGGAATGGTCTCCAATTTCTGGCGCACGGGTGCATCGACGGCCTTCAGCATCTCCGTGTAGGCAGCGGCGTTGGCGGTATAGATGGCGGCATTGGACGGATCGAGCTTCACGAGCGCGGCGCGGATGTTTTCGACATAACGAATGGCATTAGCGGGTGACATCCAGGCGTGGGGGTTGGCTTTGCCGTTGTAGGGGCCTTCGCCAATGCTCATCGGCTCCACGCCGTCGCTGATGACCACGGCGGGCACGTCGCGCACCTGCTGGAGGAACTTTTCAAACCATCGCTCCAGGCCGAGACCATTCCACAAAACGAGGTCGGCATCCTGGGCCTTCACGAGGTCCTGCGGCGTGGGCTCATAGTCGTGGATCTCCGCGCCTGGCTTCGTGATGGACTCAACCACTGCCGCGTCACCAGCCACGTTTTGCGCGATGTCCTTTATAATAGTGAAGGTGGTGAGGATGCGCTTTTTGCCGTCCGTCTGTGTGGCTTCTCTTTTGCAGGAAGGCAGGACGGAAAGGACTAGAAGAATGGAAAGGAGGCGGGTCAGCATGGGGGAGATGATTTAAAAACGGATGCTCATGCCGGTGAAGACGCCGAAGTCAGGCGCAGCGCGGTTCATGCCAAGTCGCACGCCGGCATCGAGAACGAGGCTTTCAGTCACAGCAAAGGTGACACCCGTATCAAACAGCGCCTGATAGTCGGCATCCTGCCCGGCGATGCCGACGAGTTCGAGATACATGCCGAGCTTTTCGGTCAATGAGATGCCGAGTGTGGCGGAGTGCAGCCATTCGAGGTCGTAGCCATTGGTTTCCGCATCGGGCACGAGGTCCACCTCGCCCATGAGGCCGAGCGAGACGCGATCCGAAAGCGAGACCGCGAGCGGCATGATGAGACCGCCAGACCAGGCTTCATCACTGACGCCGGTATGCGTGGGGACGGTCACATAGGGCATCAGAGCAAAAGCCGTGGTGCCGCTGTCATTGCCCCAAAGGTTCTGTTTGTAGCGCAAGGTGATGTCTCCGAAACCAGTCGTCCGAGTGCTGTCTCCACGCTCAGATTCTCCGGCGATGGCGTGGCTGTTCACGATGACCTGGAGATCGGAAGAGTGGCTGAGCCCCATTTTGAAATTGATCTGCCCGTAGATCCACTGGTCGGCCGAACCGATGCCTTGGTTCGCATCCCGGCTGTAGTCGAAGAAGCTCGCTTCGATCTGAAATAGACCCGCCGGCACAGAATAGGGCGACTCCGTGGTGTCCGGTCGATCCGTGCTCATCTCTCGGGGGGCTGGGTCGAAAGCCCAGAGAGGAAAGCTGACCGCTAGCAGGCTTAGAAAGAAAAGCTTGGTTCGCATGGCAATTTTAGTCTGGGCTAAGACTGGCGGCTCTGCCCCATCACGCAAGCGCTAGTTTTAGCCTGGGCTAACTTTCCTTTCTCCGCCCGAGAACTTCCGCTTTTCCGCCGCGCCCATCTCGCTACTTCTTCGCCGCCCATGCCACCCGCCAAGCGCCAGGAAACCACCGCGCACGTTCACTCGCCCGCGATCGAAGACTACCTCGAGCAGATCCACAATCTGATCGAGGGGAAGGGCTATGCCCGCGTGGTGGACATCGCGAAGAACCTGGAAATCTCCCAGGCGAGCGTGACAA
>JBIKIA010000138.1:0-9957 GCA_044361885.1 Prosthecobacter sp.
GAGGGTTACGTCGTCTATGAACGCTATCGCGGCGTGGTGATGACCGAGGCAGGGAAGAAGATCGGCCAAGAGATAGCGCGTCGGCATGAAGTGCTCACGCGATTGCTCTCCGGTTTCGGTTTGGACCCAAAGACCGTCCATGAAGACGTGGAAGGCATGGAGCACCACATGAGCCGCCAGACTCTGGAAGTGCTGACATTGCTAATGGAAGAGTTAGAGGGGAACCCCGAGCTGCTGAAGAAGCTGAAGAAGCGCCTGACAAAGGCCGTGACGTAACGAGAAGCGACGGTTTGAGAGAAATTCACCCCACGATTTGCACGGTTGATTTGGAGTGCTAGGCTCGCTCTCCACCTTCAAAAGAACACATTCATGGGAAAGACACTCTTCGCCAAAGTTTGGGAATCACACGCCGTCGGGAAACTGTCGAACGGACAGACACAGCTTCTCATTGATACCCATCTGGTGCATGAGGTGACGAGCCCGCAGGCCTTTGGCATGCTTCGCGACCTGAATCTGAAGGTCGCCTACCCTCACCGCACCTTTGCTACCGTCGATCACATCGTGCCGACCGACAGCCAAGTCTCCCCTTTCGCTGATCCCCTCGCCGAAGCGATGATCCAGGAGCTGAACAAGAACGCTAAAGACTTCGGCATCACCTATTTCAGCCTCAGCAGCGGCAAGCAGGGCATCGTCCACGTCGTCGGACCTGAGCAGGGCATCACCCAGCCCGGCACCACCATCGCCTGTGGTGACTCCCACACCGCCACTCACGGCGCTTTCGGTGCCATTGCCTTCGGCATTGGCACCACCCAGGTTCGCGACATTTTGGCCACGCAAACCATGGCGCTGAGCCCGATGAAGGTCCGCCGCATCAATGTGGACGGCCAGCTCCGCCCCGGCGTCTATTCGAAGGACGTCGCCCTCCACATCATCCGCCTGCTCGGTGCCAATGGCGGCATCGGCTATGCTTACGAGTATGGTGGCACCACCTTTGACGGCTTCACGATGGAAGAGCGCATGACCGTCTGCAACATGAGCATCGAAGGCGGTGCCCGCTGCGGTTATGTGAACCCGGACGAGAAGACCTTCGAGTATCTCAAAGGCCGCAATTACTCCCCGAAAGGTGATGCCTGGGATACCACCGTGACCCAATGGCGGTCGGTCGCCTCGGATTCAGACGCCGTCTATGACGACATCGTGAACATCAAGGCCGAGGACGTCCCACCCACCGTGACCTGGGGCACCAGCCCGGACCAAGCCATCTCCGTCACCGAAAACGTGCCGACGCCTGAAAGCGCCACCACCGAGCCAGGCCGCATCTCCATCCAGGAAGCGCTCGACTACATGAAACTCCCCGCCGGTCAGCCCATCAAGGGCACAAAGATCGACGTCGCCTTCATCGGCTCCTGCACCAACGGCCGCATCAGCGACTTCCGCGAAGTGGCGAAGTTCATCAAAGGCCGCAAAGTCGCCGCAGGCGTCAAAGCCATCGTCGTCCCCGGCAGCCAAGTCGTCGATGTCATCGCCCGCCAGGAAGGACTCGACAAAATCTTCACCGAAGCCGGCTTCGAATGGCGCAACGCAGGCTGCTCCATGTGCCTCGCCATGAACCCCGACAAGCTCATCGGCGACCAACTCTGCGCCTCCTCCTCCAACCGCAACTTCAAAGGCCGCCAGGGCAGCCCCACCGGACGCACCGTCCTCATGAGCCCCGTCATGGTCGCCGCCGCCGCCCTCACCGGCAGCATCGCCGATGCCCGTGAAGTGTTCTCCATCGCTGGTTAATCTCCCATGAAAATCCCCCTCCTTCTCCTCGCCGCCATCGCGGTCGTCCTCGCCATCACCAACCCCAGCGAGGCCGACTTCCGCGAGCACGTGCGGCAGAAAGAGGGCGTCGCCGGCACCGTCGGCATGGCCGTCGCCGATCTCCTCACCGGGGGTAAAAAAGGCGGCATCAACCGCGACAACTACCTCGTCGCCAGCCGCTTCTACCTCGGTGGCGATGGCATCCTCCCGCGCGAGGACATCGCCTGGGGCATTGGCGGGTTCTTCATCGAGACCAAATGAGGCTCCCCCTCTTGCTCGCCGTGGTGCCATCAGAGCAGACCACTCACCCGCTCTTCTACATAGCCGCTGCCTGCTTCATTCTGGCGGCAGGGTTGGCTTTGATAGCGGCTGGCATCCATCTCTTCGCTCCGCAGAAAAACAAGCTCGGCAGTGCCGTGGCACTCACCGGACTGGTGCTCGCACTCGCAGAGTTCGCCTTCGCCTGGCAGGTGCGGCACATCGACTTCGTGCCCTTCGGCATCGACGGCACCGCGCCGAGCCCGCCGCTTTTGAAATCACTCTTTGTGCCTTTCGTGCCCGTCTTGATGAACGGGCTGCTGTTGCTCGCGCATCGCAGCGCAGGGCGCGCGAAGGCTTGATTTCTTTCTGCTAGCGGGAGCCTCTGGTCTGCGTTCCTGTCTTCCCTCGCATGAAACTCTCCAACCTGCTTCGTTCCTCTCTTCTAGTCCTCGGACTCGCACTGCCTGCTTTGGCGATGGCTGAGCCCAAGAAGCTGCTCGTCGTCACCGTCACCACGGGCTTCCGCCATTCCTCCATCGAGACCGCCGAGAAGGTGCTGAAGGATCTGGGGGAGAAGTCTGGCGCATGGACGGTGGACTTCGTGCATCAGCCCGAGGGGCAGCCGAAGAACCCCGGCAAGCCACCGGAGAAGAAAAATGACAGCGACGAGGCCTTCAAAGCCAAGCAGGAGGCTTACAGCGCCGCGCTGGCCGAGTTCAATGCGGCCAACAAAGTTTGGCACGACAAGATCAAGGCCTATATGGCCGAGCAGATGGCGATGGAGAAGATCAAGGGCTACGACGGCTTCGTCTTTGCCAATACGACAGGTGATCTGCTCTTCCCTGACCGCGATGGATTCGTGGAGCTGATCAAGAGCGGCAAGGCCATGGTGGCGATGCATTCCGGCTCCGACACCTACCACCCTTTCCGGGGCTACATCGACATGCTGGGCGGTGAGTTTGAAACCCACAAGTCCCAGGTGGAAGTGCAACCCATCCTCCATGACCCCGCTCATGCCGCCACGAAGCCGATTCCATCAGGCTTCAAGGTCTTCGACGAGATCTACATCATCAAGACCTTCGACAAGTCCAAGGTCCATGCGCTCATGGGACTCGACGCCCACCCGAACCACGCACAGTTGACGGACGAGGAGAAGAAGAAGGAGGAAGAGCTGAAGCGCTACTTCCCCATCTCCTGGTGCAAGGAGTTCGGCAAAGGCCGTGTGTTTTACTCCTCCCTCGGTCACCGTGAAGACGTGTGGGACCCGACCTGGAAGGAAGGCACGAAGGAGCGCAAGAACTCCCCCGAGATCGCCAAGACCTACCAGGAGCACATCCTCGGCGGCATCAAATGGGCGCTGCGTCTTGCTGAAGGCGATGGCGAAGCGGGCAACCTGAAGTGATTGGCTAACTCATCGGCGCTTGAGCACGCGGCTCAAGCTGCCGGTGCCTCGATCTCCAGTCTCGGGAAAAGCGGAACTGGGGCAGCGAGCTGGTGGTCGGCTTTGAGGAGACCCCAGGCGAGGTCTTTAAACTGGAAGCCTGTGGGCATGACCCAGCCGATCTGCTCGCGGGCCACTTTCATGGCTGTGGGCATGATGGGATCGAGCAGGACGGTGACATGCGTGAGCGCCTCGGCGAGGTGGTAGAGCACGCTGTCGAGCCGCGCGGCCTGTGCAGGATCTTTGGCCAGAGAGAAGGGCTTGGTGCTATCGACGAAGCCGTTGGCATGTGTGACGATCTTCCACGCGGCAGCAATGGCGTCGTGAATGGCCCAGCCGTTCATGTTTTCGAGATACGAAGGCAAAGCTTCCGACACGGTCTGGCGGAGAGCGGCGTTTTCGGCGTCGTCGTACCTGCCAGGCGTCAGAACACCAACGCGGTACTTCTGCGCCATGTTGATGCTGCGATTGAGCAGGTTCCCGAGGCCGCCAGCGAGTTCCTTATTGTAGGACATGACAAGGCGTTCATCGCTGAAGTCGCTGTCGTAGCCGGTGGCGATGTCGCGCATGAGGTAATAGCGGAGGCCGTCTGGCGTGAAGGTGTCGGCGAGGGCGTCGGGATTGATGACGTTGCCGGTGCTCTTGCTCATCTTGGCACCTTTGACGTTCCACCAGCCGTGGACGACGAGCTTCGGGATGTGCTCATCTGGGAAGCCGAGGGCGTGGAGCATGATGGGCCAATAGACAGCGTGCGCGGGAACGAGGATGTCTTTGCCGATGATCTCGGCATCGGCGGGCCAGAGGTCTTCAAAGTTGGGCAGGCCGGTGTTGCCCACTTCATCGGCGAGGTAACCGGCGAAGCTGATGTAGTTCGTGAGGGCATCAAACCAGACGTAGTTCACGAAACGCTCATCAAACGGCAGTGGGATGCCCCAGGTCAGGCGCTCTATGGGGCGGGAGATGCAGAGGTCCTGGGCCTCGCCTTCGAGGGCATTCAGCACGGCGGTGGCGCGGTGCGCGGGGAAAATGAAGTCGGGATGGCTCTGGATGTAGGCTTTCAGCCACTCGACATGGTCGCTGAGGCGGAAGTACCAGTTCTCTTCTTCGAGTTCGACGACCTCGCCCCACTCATCACCAAAGTTGCCATCGGGGCCGCGTTCTTTGTCGGTGAGGAATTGCTCCTGGCGCACAGAGTAGAAGCCGGTGTGACCCTTTTTGTAAAGCTGGCCGCAGTCATGGAGCTTTTGCAGCATGGCCTGGACGACCTTTTTGTGCTTCACATCCGTGGTAGCGGCCCAGCCGTCGAAGCGGACGTTCAGCTTCTCCCACAGCGCGGTGAAGTGCTGGGTGATACCATCGACGAAGTCCTGGGGGCTGAGCCCGGCTTTGTCGGCGCTCTTTTGCACCTTCTGCCCGTGCTGGTCCACGCCGGTGAGGAAATAGACTTCGCGCCCGTTTTGCCGCTGAAAGCGCGCCATGACATCGGCGAGCACTTTTTCATACGCGTGGCCGATGTGCGGCGGGGCGTTGGTGTAGTCGATGGCGGTGGTGATGTAGTAAGGCTTCACGGGGAGGAAAAAGGGTCAGGTTGGAGCGCTGGAGTAGTGGATAAGGAGGAAGGATCGTCCAGCAGGAATACCAGATGAAAATGAAGCGCCGCCTGGGGAGTGAACCCGCAGGCGGCGCGACGTGAGCTGTGTAGCTCCGATTAGTGCTTGTGACCAGTCTTGCAGCACTCGCCAGCTTTGGTGCCGCAGCACTTGGCTGCAGGGGCCTTAGCGGAGTCGCAAGAGGAGCACTCCTTCTTCTTCGTCGCGCAGGACGCGAGAAGCATGGAGGAAGCAGCCAGAGTAACAGTAAGGAGTCGGATCATAGAGAAGTGTCGGTTGGGAACGCTTGGCCTACGAAAGCCAGGGCTTGGAGCCCATCAGCTTACTTGCTGTACTGGACAGGTGCTGGTGCTGGTGGTGGTGGTGGCTTGGAAGCGCAGGAGACGACGACGATCGAGGCCGCGAGGGCAAGGAGTGCGTATTTCATAGTGTGGTGTTCGTTGTGTTTGTTGTTGTTCACAAGGCCCGTTCAGGGGCACATGGAATATCTGAGAAATAACAACGAACCAGCCGTTTGCAAACAGGCAAATCAACCTGTGGCAGGAAATTACTGAGGCTGAGTCTCAGCGAGCAGGTGGGGGCAAACCGATGATCTGCTCCTTCAGAGTGCTTTGAGGTGCCTTTAGAAGACTGCTGCCGGAGTCTTGAACTGCTGGCGGCGGAGTTGCTTGAGGCTCCGGGAGAGAAACGGCACTCGGTACGGAAGTGGCCTTGAGCAAGGGAACAGCTTTCGGAACGCCAGGTTCAGCTCTTGCCTCGACAGATGCAGGTTTCAGCGAGGGTGCTTGGGGCTTCTTTTGCCAACTGGCATCGCCTGAGAGGTGAGCGAGTATGCCTCCGATGATCATGGAACCTCCAATGAAAACCGACGCGCGCAGCCAGAAGGGGACGAAGTCATCCGGCGGGAGAAGTGCCTCATTGGCATGGATGGTCGGCGGTGCATCGACGGCTGTCTTTGCCCAATCTGGTCCTGAAACGGGCGCGGTTTCACTCGTCCCCCGAAAAAGTAGCTCCGCAAAACCAACATTCGTTCGCTCGCCGCCGCTGACCTGGAAACCTGTGGTCAGTGCCAGCGGGCCGCTGCTCTTCTCCCTGGGCATCGGAGTGGCCTGGATTTCTTGCACCAGAGGAGCTGACTTGGGCCTGGTGGTTTTGGCCTTCACAGGCTGGAGTGGCTCGGTCTGCGGATGATCCACCGGCTTGACCAAATCATGGTGATGCACGACACGGGCATAGCGACCGAGGAAGTCGGCGCGCTTTGTAGGCACCCCTTCGCGCCCTTTGGCGAGTTCATCATCGAGCAGGCGCGCCACAGTCTCGACCTCACGATGGCTCGGTGGGGTCTCTGCGGCAGACCCGGGCAGGGACTCCAGAGCGAGGAGGAAGCGCCCCACGGCGCAGAGCCAGGCGGCATTCCAAAGGTCGGTATTGGCGGAACCCGCCTTTAGCGGTGGCAGCAAAAGGGCGGGGTCCGTTCCCCGGCCTGCCATGGCTGCAAGCGTGGGGTGTGCACGCAGCATGATGGAGAAGGCTGGCCAGTCGGTAAGCTTGCTGAGCAGCAGTTTCGTGCTGCGCGCGTCTTCACGCGGAAAACCTGTGAGCAAATAAATGTCTTCTAATCTGAGGCGCTGCACTTCGAGCCCGGACTTCTCGAGTTGGGCGAGTGTGGAATCCAGCCCCGCGAGCACGAGGTAGGTCTCGTGGACATTCAGGACACGGCGCTCACGAAGCAAATCCGCGAGGGTGATGCCCTCCGCCACTTCCTCGGCGATGCAGGCGATGCCCTCCGCATCCTGCAGCGACACCAAAGGCACGATACCGGAAAAATCACGCCGCTTGTCTAAACGGAAGGCTTTATCAACCGCTGCTTGCACGACTCCAGCAGCGAGGCGTGAGGGCAACACCTGCTCGACGAGCACTCCACGCCCCGTTTTCGTCAGAGTGCCACGCATCGAATAAGGATTTGCCATGTCGAGCCGCTGACTCTGAATGCGCACGCGATTCACCAGCGCACGCGCGACCTCCTGATAACTGGCAAGCTGTGGTGCCAGAAGAGCGCGCGGCTTTTGCGCCGTGGGGATCTCTCCGGCCAATGCCCCTGGTACAAGCTTGGCCAATGCGACACAAAGATTCTTGATCGTCGGCACCGTGTCTGCTGCGGCAGAACCGAGACAGGCATTCAGAAGCTCGGTGAAATCTGCCGCTGGCAAAGGTGAGTCAGCCAGAGAAGGCCCACCCGCCTTCTCCTCCAGAAAATTGCGCAGAAACTTCGCCTGCTTCTCAAAGGCAGTCTTCAGCCCGCGCGCCTTTTTGGCAGACGCAGAGACCAGGGCGTAGTCCGCCACCTGCACGAGCAACTCTTTGGGACCAGTTTGCAGCACGCGCAGACTTTCCATCGGATCACCCGGCATGGTATCGACACGTTCGCAGAGCGCCGCCGCCGCCTCCAGCGCGCGGCTAGCCAGCATCACCGCCAGCCAGCCAGGCAGCTCCGTCTGCCTCGCCAGATACCCTGCCAGCGACTCACCATCGACATTGCTCGTGATGTAAAACGGGTTCCCCTCGTCCTCCCCAAAGTCCACCAGCCGAGCCAGCAGCGAATGCCCGGACTTTTGCAGCTTCAGACATCCTGCCTCAAACGCGGCACGATCCGCCAGCGGCTCCAGCAGGACATGACAGTGGACGAACTCCACCCCCTGCGTGTCGAAGCCAAGCACATTCACCTGCTCCGCATTGCGGGTCAGCTCCACGTTATTCCCGTCCGTATCTTGGACGATGAGATAGTGCCTGAAAAGACTGGGTTCGGGCATGAGACAGCCGAGTGAGAGAAAAAGTCGGGCCAAGTCTCGCAGGACTGCCGCGTTTGACAAGGGCTGAATATCAACACCGCGCTTGCCATTTCAGCCTCCTCTCTGATAAAACCCGCACTTCTCATGAAAAGCCCCCTCGCCGCCGCCCTCGTTCTCACCAGCGTCATGTCCGCCTCCGCCGTGGATTTCACGAAGGACATCAAACCCATCTTCACCCAGAAGTGCTACGCCTGCCATGCGGTCAGCAAGGGCAAGGTCAAGGGCGACCTCGCCCTCGATACCCCCGAAAAACTTGCCGAAGTCATTAAGCCAAGCGGGCAAATCATTCCTGGCGAACCCGAGAAGAGCACCCTGCTCATTTCCTGCAAGCTCCCCGACGACGATGATGACTCCATGCCACCCAAAGGCAAAAACCGCCTCACCCCCGCTGAGCTCACCGCCCTGGAAACCTGGATCAAAGAAGGCGCCTCACTCACTGCCGGCGGTGCCGCCCCGGCCGCTGCACCCACAGCAGCGCCTGCTCCCGCTGCTGGCGGCGCAGCACAGACCTGGACCAGCAGCGATGGCAAAGCCATCCAGGCCAGCTTTGCCGGCATGAAGGGCAGCGACGTCCTCCTGAAGATGGCCAGCAATGGCGAAGTCTTCCAAGTCCCCCTCTCCCGCCTTTCCGCTGAAAGCCAGGCCCTGGCGAAAGCCGCTGGCGGTCAGTAAGTCGGCTTGTACCTTTTGAAGGCGGCCTCGCTGAAGTTCAGCGGGCCGCCTTTTTTTATTTCAACCCGGCGTGCAGGACAAACAGGATTGACGAAGAAAACTCAAAATGATCCCATGGCCACCTTTCTATGAAAACCATCCGCCTCGCCCAACTGTCCATCGTCCTGGTTTGCTCCCTCTCGGTAAGCTGCGTCATCGGAAAACGTGAAGTCAGTGTCAAAGTCCCCGTCGGCACCCATCCCGCCGCCAAAGGCCAGGTGAGCCTGGGCTCCATCCAGGATGCCCGCACCTTTCAAAACAAGCCTGCAGAGCCATCCACTCCATCCGTGGAAGGTGATTTCGCCACCCTCACGGCTCAGCAGCGGGAAAACTACATCGGCCGCCAGCGCAATTCTTATGGCAAGGGCATGGGTGAAGTCGTCCTCCCCGCCGGTGGCACCGTCACTGCCAAAATGAGTGAGATCATCACCGAAGCTCTCGCTCGGCGCGGCTACACGGTGGCCGGTTCTGGCACCCCCGTGAATGTCAAAATCAGTCAGTTCTGGGGATGGATGACACCAGGCATGTGGGCGATCACTCTCGAAGCGCGCATCACCGCCAGCGTCACCGTGCGCGGCCAGAGCACCCAGATCACTGGTTATGGGGAAAATGTCTGCCAAGCAGCCACCACCGCCAACTGGAACCTCGCCTATGAGCGCGCCATCGCTGACTTCCTGGACAAGGCAGGCGCAGCGCTGGGCTCAGCAGGGCTCTAACGCACACACTCCAGGCTCAAATCAGGGCGGCGGTGATCAACAACAGCGCCGCCGCCCAGTCCCGCACGCCGAGACGATCCGCATCTCCGGTGAAGCGCAGCAGCTTGAAAAGCGCCCCCGTCGGGCAGCCATACTTGCAGTAGGCCAGCGGCTGGAAAAGAGAGGCGACCAATCCGCAACACGCTATGGCGATGCTGGCCCAACCAGCAACCCAGATGACAGCGGAAAGATATTCCTCGAATGGGTACAGCAGCGGCGGAACATTAGTGATGTTGGTTCCCGGTTCAGCAAAGCGAATGACGTACGCATCGAAAGGCTCCAGCGCGTTCAGATCCACCGCCCAGCCCCAGACCACGCTCAGGAAAACGAAGCCGAGCAGCACAAAGGGCAGCCGCGTCAGCCAGCGCTCCAGCACCGGCGAAAAGCGCCACTGCCGCCCCACCCTCCGTGCCAGCAACTGCTGCAGCGCCCCATGCGGGCAGATGTGGTGACAATAAAGCTGCTTGCTCGTGATCACCGGCCCCAGCAGCGCCACCACCGCCAGCAGCAGCAAGCCAGGCGCA
>JBIKIA010000391.1:0-4910 GCA_044361885.1 Prosthecobacter sp.
GAGCTGTTCGATCTCGACCACGTCGATCTCTCCTTTGAGATGCTACGCATGGCCGAGCACGGCGAGCTTCAGTTCACTCCACCGCTGAAAGCCTTCCTCGAAGAAAAACTCTGGCTCGTCCTCTTCTGGTCTCCCCAGCTGCAAGACTTCTGGCACAACGCTCTAAGCACTGAGCACTTGGCACTTCTGAAGCGCTGCATCCCCGAGGGCTGGGTCGTCGATCCCACCCCGCTGCCTCCCCACGCCGTGCTCCCCGGACTCGACATCCACTCCTGGGAGGAAGTAAAGCGCTTCGGCAGCAAGCAGCGCGAACTCGTGCTGAAGATCAGCGGCTTCTCCGAGATCGGTTGGGGCTCCCGCAGCGTCTCCATCGGCCACGATCTCTCCCAGGAAGAATGGGCCAAGGCGCTCAATGAAGCACTGGCAAGCTTCCCCGTAAATCCCTTCGTGCTCCAGCGCTTCCACAAAGCCAAAGTCGTGCAGCATCCCGCCTGGAATGAAGAGCGACAGGACAGCGCCATGATGAAATCCCGCGTCCGTCTCTGCCCCTACTACTTCGTCCCGCAAGGCACCGAGGATACACAGCTCGGAGGCGTGCTCGCCACCGTCTGCCCCGCCGATAAAAAGATCCTCCACGGCATGAGAGACGCCATGATGCTGCCGTGTGTCGCCGGTTAAACCAACCCGTTCGGCCTGCTCCACCTGATCTTTCCGAGCACGAGATCGCCTTTGTAGCCATGCTTCGGTAGCATCTCGCCGTCAGTCACCCAGGATTCATTCGGCGTAACGTTCAGCGTTTGGAAATTGCCCATCAGCGGCACTTCGTCGGCGGCATTCACCCCATCGCCGGTCATCGGGATGACCACGCGCTCTGTCTCGCGGATCAGCCTCAGCGTCTTCAGGTCCACCTGCGCCATGAAGAGCGGCGCGCGCCAGCGGATGACCTTCGCATTGCTCGCATCCTTCCGTGTATAGACCAGATGCAACGCGTCGCTGTGCGGCAGCCAGTGCTGCTGCGTGGTGCTCATGTCCAACGGCGTGCCGTCATCCCAGCACCAGGGCTGCTTCTCTTCAAAATCGAGCCCGTCATCGCTCGCCGCGACATAGCCGCGATTGTCTTCCGCACGCAGCGTCGCATAAAACTTCCCGCCATAGCGCACGAGTGATGGCTCTAGCAATCCACGACCTGCCGCGTGCTTGATCTCGCGTCCCACTTTCTGAATGGAAAGCGTCTCGCCATCGAATGAGCAGCGCACCCCTGCCGCCGAGCGGCTCGTGGGCTGCGCACCAAAGGACATCACGAAGGCGATGCTGCCATCCTCAAGCACCTCACGCTGGCCGCAGTTATTCGTGTAGATCGTCGCACCGCGCGGATCATCCCAGATCAGGCGCTTCCGCTCCGACCACTGGCCATTTTTATACACCGCATACACCGGGCAGCGCGGCGGCTGCTTGCGATCAAAGCCCTTGCCCTTGTAAAACACATTGTGTCCCAGCGCCAGCACACTGCCGCTCGGCGCATGATACTGCGGCACCACATCGCACACGCTTTCATCGCCGCGATCATCCGTGGCCGGATTCCGGCCCAGTGAAGGCACTGGCTGCGGTTCCGTCCACGTCGTCCCCATGTCGCGCGACTCCATCCAATGCACCGGCAGGAAGAAGTCCGACCCGCGAATCTCCTGCATCGTCATGAAGATCACCGGCCCATCTTTCCCCGGCACCAAACAGGGCCGAGGATGAAACCACGAAGGCCCGCTGCCATCACGCCCACGCTTCAGCGTGAGCTTCTCGATGCTGCGGATCAAAGGCGATGCCGACTGAGCAGACACCACATTTGCGGCGAGCAATCCCGCCGAAGTTTGTTGAAGGAAACGACGGCGGTTCATGATCGTGCAAGCAGAGAGTTACTTCGCCTTCTTCACCTTCTCAGGCAGGCCTTGGCCGGGCTTGAGATCGAGATTGGCGACCATGTCCGCCTCCGTCACTTCAGATGCCACACCAGCGGCGGGCACATCCACCTTGGCTGACCAAAGGATGGCGTTGAGCACGAGCTTGCGTTGATCATTGTTCGCCCAGCCTTTGTGATAGTGACCGCCGGTGAAGCCGAAGCCGCGTCCGCCGCCTTCACGCTCCGCCGCCCAGGCGACGTGCTGCTTCTCTTTGTTCTTCACGGACTCACGCACGGCAGGATTGCCGCTGTGGTGACCATCCGGGCGGCTCATCGTTGAGTCGGGAGCCACATCGCTGAGGATCGGCGTCACGCCCTTCATGCCTGCACGGAAGCGCATGTAGAAGTACCATTCGTCATTGGTGGTGAAAGGCTTCACGCCGCTGCTGATCGGATGCGCGGGGAACTCCTTAAAGTTCGCGTCCCAGTGTGGGTTCACGCTCCAGTTGATCTCAAAGGCGCCGCCCATCCAGTCGATGAATTCCTTGTTCCCCTTCTCGATCGTCGGCTCCACCGCGTAATGCAGGGTCACGAAACCGCAGCCGCGCTTCATCTCCACATCGAGCTGGGCCAGACGGCCTTCCTGAAGGGCGGGATGTCCGCCACCACCGTCGGAGTAAATGACCACCGTGTCCGCTTTCGAGAGTTCTTCCTGCGAGGGCCACTCGCCATTGAGGTGATACTTGATCTCCACCTGCTCCCCAGCGCCCTGCTCCAGGCACTTCTTCAGCAGTTGGATGCCCGCATTGTGCTCATGCTGACCAGGACCATGCGAAGGCTTCCCCGCGATCATGACGATGGATTTCTTGTCCGCAGCAGCGAGCGGGGCCAGGGCCGCCAGAGCAAAGGCAGCGAGAGTAAAAAGGATGGGCTTCATGGATGGAGTTGGAAACGGCAAAACCGTGGCAAGCAAACGCCCGCTGACCAGCCGCCTTTTCACGGAAGCCACGTCTCCCCCCTCTCCTCGTCTTGCCCCTAACTCCCCCACCCCCGAGTTTCAAACTCGGCGCACCAGCCTACGAGTTCAAAACTCGTTCTACTCCGCCGTAGCACGACTTTTCAAGTCGTAAGCTGGTGGGGTGAGATTGCATCTCGCCCGTCCCCGCTGGGTCAACGGCGAAGACATCCCACGAAGAGAAACTTTCGAGGCTCAATTCCACGGCTTTGGTGCTCGCTGTCAACGCTTCGCGCCAGCCTCACGACTGACTGCGCATGACTCGCTTCCGGCTGCTTGGCTCCAGGCTCTACCGCGCGGGGTTCTTACCCGCTGGGACGCGTTATAAGGTTTCCATGTTCTAACTCTCATTTCACTGTTTGTCTGATTTCCTCCTTATCTGGGTTTATCTTGGCGCAATGACCCCATTTTGAGTCTCCAAGTCTTCCGCCCCTTACCTCCGTAGCGCGTTGATGAGTAGCGGCGAGCCGTTTCACATCCGCACCTTTCCGGGGGTTCTCCCAGGCATTTGACGGACAGGAAATTTCATTCCCGTCTAAATTGTTAGGAGATAGACCTCGTTTTTGCCGCACTCTGACAGAGTCGTGGTCCACCTTGGCGGCGTCGTGGTCAACCTTGGCGGCGTCGTGGTTCACCTTGGCGGCGTCGTGGTCCACCTTGGCGGCGTCAGAGTCCACCTTGGCGGCGTCAGAGTCCACCTTGACGGCGTCAGAGTCCACCTTGGCGGCGTCAGATTCAACCTTGGCGGCGTCAGAGTCCACCTTGGCGGCGTCAGAGTCCACCTTGGTGGCGTCTGTGTGAACGTTGACGGCGTCTGACCAAACGCGATCCAAAACGGCAAGGACCGCCTTCATGCACGCCCCAATCTCAAGGCATCCTCCCTGAAAAAGCCGACCTCAGACCTCCCATCATGTCGTTTGGGCCAGAAGCACGGTGATCCGTGAGGTGCTCCCTCATGAAAGTCTTGCCCAGACCAAGGAAGCTGCTGAAACTGTCATGCGAGACCGTGGAGGCACCCGTCTGAATTTCTGGAATTCCGCAAAATGAAACACCTGACCCCGTTCTCCCCAAAGGGACTGCGAGTTTGCCAGGGCTTTAACATACAGGCATGATGCCAGGCATTTAATCGCAGCCCTCGACAATATTTTAAGCTCCAATGAATCTAGAAACGGCAGAAAAGGTGGCCAGCCTTGTCGCAAGCCTCATCGTTATTGTTGGAGCTGCTGCTGCATTCCTCAGAATTTGTTATTGTGTCGCTAGAAGGCATGCACCCAGGGTCTACGGTTGGCTCGCCCTTCATACACCTCCGTTGCTGGGCAAACTTTTCGGGTTCCTGGAGAAGCATAATCTGTACTTCAGTGGCGTCGCTCTTGTTTTGACGATAGCGTTTCCTCCGCAGTATTTGTCTCCGTTACACCAAAGTGCAGTCGTGAGCCTGATCATCGCTGCAATCGTCTTTAACCTAACGGTTAAGGCTCTTACCATTCGCGACGCGACAATCGAGTCCCTCATCAAGAGTAATGAAAAGCTCCTGAGTGATTTACGTGACTACGATGACCACTTCGACCTTGTTGAGGACATTCTGTGGGACTTGCTCTACGCTAACCGCAACAGCGTGGAAATGATGGTTACTCTGGAGCGAGTTTTAGCGGAGAGTCCCAACTCGAAGCTTAGTCTTCACTATCGCGATTGGTTGGAATCCAGGAACTGAGCCCAGCGAGGGGCACCCAGGAAACGGGGTCAGGCTGCAGCCGCTTGACTGAATGCATCAAAACAATGACCTCTCTTTATTTGTCAGCCAGTTGCAGCCTGACCCCGTTCTCCTTTTTATGAAGACTGGCCGCAATGACCCGTGTCCGTGCAACAGTGGTAAAAAGCACAAAAAGTGCTGCGGTGATCCATCGAAGGAAATAAATTCCGCAGGCTTCAAGCCTCAACCGCGCACACTGCCGCCCGAGAATCTTTCGGTCATGCGCAGGCAGAAGGCAGACGAAATGATCCGAG
>JBIKIA010000510.1:0-3882 GCA_044361885.1 Prosthecobacter sp.
CGACATGGGTTGGGGTGACTTCTCCTGCTTTGGCAATAAGGACGCTAAAACGCTAAACATTGACCGCATCGCGGCGGAGGGCATCCGCTTCGAGCAGTTTCATGTGAACTCGCCCATCTGCTCGCCCTCGCGTTGTGCATTGACCACGGGGCAGTATCCACAGCGCTGGCGCATCCACTCCTACCTCAACAACCGCGCCGACAATGAGCGTCGCGGCTGTGCGCAGTGGCTCGATCCGAAAGCACCTACACTGGCCCGCGTGCTCCAGCAAAACGGCTACGCCACCGGCCACTTCGGCAAATGGCATCTCGGTGGCCAGCGCGATGTCGATGACGCGCCTCCCATCACTGCCTATGGCTTCGACGAATCACTCACCAACTTCGAAGGCATGGGCCCAAAGCTGCTGCCACTCACGATTAAGCCTGGCGATCAAGAACCCGGCAAAATCTGGGCCGATGCCGAGCGTCTCGGCAAACCGGTGATGTGGATGCAGCGCTCCAAAATCACCAGCGCCTTCATCGACGCCGCGATTCCCTTTATCGACAAAGCCACGAAGGCGAAAATGCCCTTCTTCGTAAATGTCTGGCCCGACGACGTTCACGGCCCGTGGTGGCCGCCGACCGACAAATGGGCCGATGGCAAACGCGGCCTCTATCTCGCCGTCTTGGAAGAAATGGACCGTCAGTTCGGCAAACTCTTCGATCACCTGCGCTCCAACCCGGAACTCCGCGACAACACGCTTCTGCTCATCTGCTCCGACAACGGCCCCGAGCCCGGCGCTGGCAGCGCAGGCCCATTTCGCGGCAGCAAGACCACTCTTTATGAAGGCGGCACGCGCTCACCACTCATCGTCTGGGGCCCCGGCTTGATCAAAAAAACCAAAGCAGGCTCTGTGAACACGAAATCCATCTTCGCCGCCTTCGATCTCGCCCCGTCGCTGCTTTCCATCGCCAAGATTGAAGCCAAAGACATCGCCTTCGATGGCGAAAACATCGCACCCGCCCTTCTCGGCCAAAACGAAATATCCCGCACCGCCCCCATCTTCTGGCGTCGTCCACCCGACCGCAAAACAGTCAGCGACAAACTCCCCGAGCGCCTCCCCGACCTCGCCATGCGTGATGGAAACTGGAAACTCCTCTGCGACTACGACGGCACGAAGCCCCAGCTTTACGATCTCGCCAAAGATCGTGGTGAAACCACGAATCTCTTCGTGCAGCAGCCCGAAGTCATTACCCACATGACGAAGCAACTCCTCGCATGGCATCAGTCGATGCAGCCGGATAACGGACCGGCGCTCGGAGCCGAGCAATCAAAGTCGAAGGGTAAAGGTAAGAAAAAGGCAAATTGATGCCAGTGGCATCGTTCCCACGAGCATCATGCGCCTCCTGTTCATCCTCCTTTCGTCATGCGCCATTGTGGTTTCGTCATTCGCTGCGGAGCAGCGTCCCAACTTCCTCCTCGTCATGGTGGATGACATGGGCTTCTCCGACCTCGGTTGCTATGGCTGCGAGATCGACACGCCAAACATGGATAGGCTCGCGGCTGGAGGAGTGCGCTTCACGCAGTTCTACAACACCGCCAAATGCCACAGCAGTCGCGTGAGCCTCCTGAGCGGTCGCTGGTGCCGCCAAGCCGGTGATACAGCTTTGAGTCGCGCCGTCATCATCCCCGAAGTACTCGCGCCCGCTGGCTATTTCACCGCCATGAGCGGCAAATGGCACCTCAGCAAAGAACCCACCGACTTCGGCTTTCAGCGCTACTTCGGCCACCTTTCCGGTGCCACGAACTACTTCCACGGCGACAAGACCTTCCGCCTCAACGGCGAAAAATTTGACGTTCCCGAAAAGGGCTTTTACACCACCATCGCGAACGTGGATCGCGCCATTGAGTTCATCAGCGAGGCACGCGTCGCAAAGAAGCCGTGGTTTCAATACATCGCCTTCAACGCGCCTCATGCGCCGCTGCAGCCGCTGGAGCAGGACTTCAAAAAATATCTCGGCCGCTACGATGTCGGCTGGGACACCATCCGCGCTGCACGCGTCGCCAAACAGAAGCAAATCGGCCTGCTGCCTGCCGACAGTGCCGAATCGCCACGTCCCGAGCACATTCCCGAATGGTCAAAGCTCAACGACGAGCAGCGAGCCTCCGAAGCGCGACTCATGACGGCCTATGCGGGCCTAATCGATCGTATCGACCAGGAAATGGGCCGCCTCATCGCCAATCTCGAAAAAGCAGGCGAACTCGACAACACCGTCATCCTTTTCGTTTCCGACAACGGTGCGTGCCCCTTCGGTCGCGGCGGTGCCACGCCGAACACCGAGCCCTACGATCCCAAAACGCATTGGGGCGACAGCACTGGCTGGGCCTGGGCGCGGAACTCGCCCTTTCGCTTATATAAGCAGAACCAGTTCGAAGGCGGTATCTCATCGCCCGCCGTGCTGCACTGGCCTGCGGGCTTGAAACAGAAGCCCGGCAGCGTCGTCAGCAGCCCCGCGCATCTCGTCGATGTGCTGCCTACCTTTGCTGAAATCGCCGGTGCGAAGATTCCCACGACCTACCCCGACCGCGAACCCTCGCCACTCGCCGGCATCTCGCTCGCGCCCATCATCGCCGGTGGCGAAATCAAAGTTCGCCCGCCGATTCATCTGCTCTTCTCCGCCGATCGCGGTCTGCGCGATGGCGAATGGAAGCTCGTCAGCTTCCAAAGCCAGCCGTGGGAGCTTTACCACATGCCCGATGACCGTATCGAACTCCACAACGTGGCCGCGCAGCACCCCGAGATCGTCCAGCGCATGTCCATGCAATGGCACGACATGTCCGCGAATGTCCTTTTAGCCAAGGGCAAAGAACTCGCCCCCGTCGCCGCTGAAGCCACTCCGAAGCTCAATCCCTCTTGGTCGCACTACAACGACGCAGCCCCCGGCAAAGCCAAGCCCAAAAAGAAGTCGGCCAAAGCCGTCACAAAACTCCCCCGTGCCCGTAAAGACACGAAACTCACCCCCGAAGGCAGCCAACTCCTCCTCCAAAGTACCGGCGCCGATCCCGGCCTCGCCTTCGAACATCTCGCCATCGAGCAGCCCGGCCCCTACACCCTCGAATTTCGCCTCCAAAGCCACTGCACCGGCGCTGGCGAACTCTTCTGGACTACTGACGCCGAAACCATCCTACCCAAAGGCAAACACCTCGACTTCGACGTGAAGCACGACGGTGAGTGGCATGATATGAAGCTCAGCATCGACGAATCGATGACCCTGCACGGCCTGCGCCTCGATCCGTGTGGCGGCGAAGGAGAAGTGAAGATAGAAGGCCTCGTGCTCAAAGCTGGGGACGGTAAGGCCCTGGCAAAGTGGCCATAATTCCTTAACACGATGAAGCCGTTCCTCCTCTTTGCCTTTGTGGCGTTGTTCTGTCTGCACTGTGCAGCACAGCCAGCCCCCAAGAAATCCAAAGCAACCCAGGCCAACACTGACGAAATGTGGGTCACCTCGCCGGTTCCGGTGCTGCCGACGAATGTCACGCATCACACCTTTCGCAGTGTTTCGATGAACCGTGAGGTGGGCTACTGTCTCTATTTGCCACCGGGCTATGGAAAGGACACGCAGCGACGCTACCCGGTGATTTATCACCTGCACGGCGCGGGAGGGAACGAGACGCGGAGCGTGTATTCGGCAAGCGTGCTGCATGAAGGCATCCTGATGGGGAAACTGCCAGAGATCGTGATGGTCTTCCCGAACGGCGGACGCTCCACCATGTATCAGGACAGCGGAGACCGCCGCTTCAGGGCGGAGACGATGATGATCAAAGAACTCATCCCACACATTGACGCGACGTATCGCACCATCGCCGACCGCAAGGCGCGTTGCATTGAGGGCTTTAGCATGG
>JBIKIA010000392.1:0-4905 GCA_044361885.1 Prosthecobacter sp.
CTGAGAAAAGACAAGGCATCCTGAATTTCGGAGTCAGATGGCACACGTCCGTGCGCCATCTCGTAAGCCACCCGGACTTTCGCCTCATCGTCGCCAGGTGTGTCGAGAAGTCGGCGGGCGAAGACTTCCGCCTGTTGATGAACAAAGGGTGAGTTCATCAAATAAAGCGTCTGTGTGGGCGTCGTGGTCAACACCCTTTGAGGCACGCTCAAATTCGGATCAGCGGCGTCGAACATCGCGAGGAAGGGATGCCGGCGATTGCGTTGCAGCATGAGGTAAACACTCCGGTGATCGCTATCGTAAACCTCGTGGAAGGGCTTGTGAATGGTGAACGCCCAAGTCTGCACCGGCGGAAAAGGATGAGGACCGGGAACGGTCCGATCAAGGCGACCACTCACCGCGAGCATGGCATCGCGAATGGATTCAGCATCGAGGGGATGTCTCGCATAGCGCCACAGCCATGTGTTCGCCGGGTCGTTCTTGAGATTTGCCGACTGATCATCGCTGGAAAGCTGGTAGGTCTGTGACTGCATAATGAGGCGATGCAGCGCCTTCACCGACCAACCTGAGGCGATGAACTCCGAGGTGAGCCATTCAAGCAGTTCAGGGTGGCTCGGCGGGTCCCCACGCAGGCCGAAATCGCTCGGCGTATGGACAAGCCCCTGCCCGAAGTGCCACTGCCAAACACGGTTCACGAACACTCGAGCCGTCAGCGGGTTCGATGGACGCGTGAGCCAGTTTGCCAACTCCAATCGGCCACTGCTGGTAGTATTCACAGGCACAGGGTCGCCACCAAAAACCTCCAGAAACCTGCGCGGCACTTCATCGCCCGGCTTGTCTGGTTCGCCACGGAGTTGGATGCGGACATTGACCGGTTTGCCCTCGCTGACGCCATAGGCAACGGGGTAAGATTCGTTCACTGCGGCTGAGTCGCGGATCTTCGTTGCGGCAGCAATGTTGGCGTCGAGTTGCTTGATCATTTTTGCACTATTCACTGAGGTGACAGGCGCGATCACCGGACCACTGCCGGGCTCGCCAAAGGCCGTGTCCTGAAGCCCGATATTGTCAAGATCACGCTCAGGCGCCGTGCCACTGACATGTCCGATGGCATCACAAATGAAGGTATCGAGCACGCCATCCCAATTGACACCCAGTGCCTTGTTTTTGAATGCCGTTAGATCGGTCGCAGAACTGATCATGCCAGAGTATGATTTCTTCGCGGGATCCAGCGTGAGTTGCAGACTGTAATGAGTACCAGGAGTGAGCTTGTGGATGACTTCCCACTTCGAACCATCGCGAACGGCGATCTCCAATGCGGTGACACTGACTTCCACCGCAAGAGATTGGATCACTCCGCGACCAAGGTAAAAACGATAAGCCCCGGTTTTATCCGTCGGCGTCACGGTGCGGAAATCGATGGTGAAGTGCATCAGTTTACCGGGTGCTGCGCGCAAAGGGTTGGCGAACACATAACGCACGCCATTGTTCGCCTTACCGCTGCCCACACGCACACCGCGGGTACCCGCCGGGTGAACGTGCACGAACGGGCTCTGCGCCTCAGCAATGACCGAGTTCGGCCCCTCCGACAGCCATGGCGCGCCGGGCGGCTTGCCGATGGTTTGAGACTCAAAGCCAAGGTCCAGACCTCCCGCAAAGGCTTTGCCATCCAGTGCGGCGCGCTCCTGTTTTAAACGGGCTAATGTCTCATCGAGAGGTGTGAGTTCTGTGACCTTGAGTTTATCAAGACGGGTCGCCTCTGCCGGTGAAACGAGCGGCGGAAGTTGCGATGGGTGCTTCTGTTCTTCACCACCTGGGAAGGCCCACTGCGTGCTCTGAAAGATGCCGTAAAGAGCATAGTAATCAGCGGCTGTTACTGGATCAAATTTGTGATCGTGACAGCGGGCACAGCCGAGCGACAAGCCGAGCAAAGATCGGCCCACGGAGTCAATTGCATCAGCAAAATCAAGATGCTGGTAATCGGGTGACGGCTTGTAACCGTAGCGTTTTCCAATCGCGAGAAACCCGGTAGCCGTTACCCTGTTTGCGTATAGCTCGGGTGACCCCTTGCTCGCGAGAATATCACCAGCGATTTGCTCGCGGACAAACTGATCAAATGGTTCATCAGCATTGAAAGCGTTGATCACCCAATCGCGATATTTCACCGCTTCCCTCACAGGATAGTCAGCTCCATCACCCGCAGTATCGGCGTAGCGTGCCACATCAAGCCAATGCCTTCCCCAGCGTTCTCCGTAGGCTTTGCTGGCCAGCAAATGATCAATCAATTTCGCGAAAGCATCGTGCGATGGATCCTTCAAAAAGGCTTCAATTTCAGTCGGCGTGGGTGGCAGGCCTGTGAGATCAAACGTCGCACGGCGGATCAGTGTCCGACGATCAGCGGGTGGATTTGGCTGAAGTTTCTGCTGTTGAAGTCGAGCAAAAATAAAGCGGTCAAGGCTCTGCAAATTCCCTGCGCTGTTTGTCACTGCCGGGGGTTGAGGATGCCCGATCGGTTGGAAGGCCCAGTGCTTCCTGCCTGCTGCCATGTCTATTCCAACCTTGGCGAGAGAGGCCCCTTCACGAGGATCGTGCGCGCCCATTTTCACCCATTGCTCCAGTGCTGTGATTTCATCCTGAGTGAGGGGGTGCTTGGGCGGCATTTGCAGATCTTTATCAACACGACGCACGGCCTTGACGAGCAGGCTGTTTTCTGGATCACCCGGCTTGATCGCTGGGCCATGGTCGCCACCTTTTTGCCACCCAGCCTTGGAGTCCAGCCGCAGTCCGTTCTCTTGCTTTTTCTCGCCGTGACACTGCTGGCAATTCTGAATCAAAAGAGGCCGAATCTTGGCTTCAAAATAGACTGTCCCATCCGCTGCCGTGGCTGATTCGGAGACGAGTAGGGCACAACAGCCTGCCAACAGAGCGTTGAAAATTTGGGTAAGCCTTATCATGGTTGTTGATCTGTATTCATGTCACGCAAGAATGTTTTCCACCACGTCGCCATACACATCGGTGAGGCGAAAATCGCGGCCAGCGTAGCGGTAGGTGAGCTTTTCGTGATCGAGGCCGAGCTGATGCAGGATGGTGGCATGCAGATCGTGGACGTGGACTTTGTTTTCCTCAGCGTTCATGCCGAGTTCGTCGGAGGTGCCATAGGCGAGGCCGCCTTTGATGCCACCACCGGCCAGCAACGTGCTGAAGGCGGTGTGATGATGATCGCGACCTCGCTTCATCGGGTCGGTCTTCTTGTTCTTGTCCTGATTTTCCTGCGCGTAAGGCGTGCGGCCGAACTCGCCGGTCCAGACGACGAGCGTGTCATCAAGCAGGCCACGTTGTTTGAGATCGCTGATGAGTGCAGCGGAGGCGCGGTCGCTGTCGGCGCAAAGTTCGGGGTGGCGCTTGTAGTGGTCGCTGTGCGTGTCCCAGGGCTGGTTGTTGCTGCTGGTGTAATAGACGCTGATGTAGCGCACACCGGACTCGGCGAGGCGACGCGCGAGCAGGCAGGAGCGACCAAAGGGCGTGTCGCCATACAGCTCGCGCATCTTCGCGGGCTCGCGGCTGATGTCGAAGGCATCGCTGGCGGCGCTTTGCATGCGGTAGGCGGTTTCCATGGCCTTGATCTGGCCTTCGAGCGCGGTGTCGTGCTCGCGCTTGGCAGCGTGGAGGTGATTGAGCTTCTGAATGAGATCGATCTGCCGCCGCTGCTGCGCGGGAGCGAGCACGAAATTGCGCACGTTGGCGACGAGTTTATCAACGCTCATGTCGGAGGTGATGACGCCGGTGGCCTGATACTCGGCAGGCAGGAACGAATTACTCCACAAGGCCGGTCCCACGACGATGTTCGGCGTGGGTCGCAGCACGACGAAGCCGGGCAGGTTTTCATTCTCGCTGCCAAGTCCATACAGCACCCACGAGCCGAGCGAGGGGCGGATCGGCTGAATGTTGCCGGTGTTCATCATGAGCAAAGCGGGCTCGTGATTCGGCACGTCCGTGTGCATGGAGCGGATGACGCAGCAATCGTCAATGATGCTGCCCAGCGCTGGCAGGCTCTCGCTCACCTCGATGCCGCTCTGGCCGCACTTGTGAAACCTCAGCGGCGAGGACATGAAGCCGCTCGTCTTCGGTGCTTTATAGAGTTTCCCCGACGGCTGCTGGCCCTCGTATTTTTTCAGCGCTGGCTTTGGATCAAAGGTGTCGATGTGCGACGGCGCTCCGTTCATGAAGAGGAAGATCACGCGCTTTGCCTTTGGCGTGACCTGCTGTTTCGGAGCCGCATTCATCATCCCCGCTAGACCGATGGCACCAAAGCCTGCCGAGAGTCGTTGGAGGGCATCGCGTCGAGTCATTTGAGCTGGGTTGTGTTCAGTCCACATAAAGCATTTCGTTGGTGGCCAGCAGGGCTTGCGCGAGCTGCTCCCACGCGGTGAGCGCAGACTCAGCGGGTTGTTTCAGAAAGTCTTGGGCGATGGCGAGTTCTTCCGTCTCGGGTTCGCGGGCAAAGAGCAGTTCGTAGGCGTGGCGAATGCGTGCGGTATCATCGTTGCCGCTTTGCTGGAGGCGCTGGGCGAGCTTCTTGGCCTGCTCGATGATGAAGGGGCTGTTCATCACGAAGAGCTTCTGCGTGGGCGTGGTGCTGCTGCTTCGGCGGGCGGCGTGCACGTTTGCATCCGGGTAGTCGAAGAGCATGAGCGTCTTGTTCAGCTCGCGCCGGCTGACCTGGGAGTAGATCGTGCGTTTGTGATGCGTGGAAACATCGAGGCTCTGAGATGGGCCGCCTTCGAGCGTGAGCGTGCCTGCGGTGACCATGATGGCATCCCGCCATGACTCGATGCCGAGCTGGCGGCGATTCATGCGCCAGAAGTAATCGTTGGCTTCATCGAGTTGCAGATTCGCGGCGCTGCCGCT
>JBIKIA010000393.1:0-4897 GCA_044361885.1 Prosthecobacter sp.
GGCCAATTATCGGGAGAACAAGATTTGGACCGGCACCTGGCTGAATTCCTCTCCGCTCAGCCACTCCCAGCCTGGGTTCAGCAAGGAAGAGAAGGAGGCCTATCAGAAGTTTTCCACTCATGAGATTCCGCCAGAGGTTCAAAGCGGTGGCGGTTTGGACTGGAAGACACTGCCAGGCTTTCCAGCGGATCGAGTCATTCCAGACGATCATCCCATCCTTGCCTATTACCGTTGGTTCTGGTCCGAGGGCAATGGCTGGAAGGGCGTTCATGAAGGCTGGCTTGCGGGCCTGGATCGTGAACGTGGGGAGCGCCTGGACATCTGGTCTATGCAAGATCCCGCCGTGCGCCAGCCATCCATCGGCGGAACGGTGGGGCCGATGAACTACATCGCCGATCAGACCACCGATGCCCGTGACCCGATGCTCACGGGGCTGATTTTGGACCAGCTTCTGGCCATGCGTCAGGCAAATGCGCGCGAGCAGGGAGTCTTCGGCATTCTGCCCTTGAACTGGGATCGCGAAACCGTGTCCCCATTCGGTGCAGAAGGCACGGCGGAAAGCATCATGATGGCAGAGCGCAGCGCTCCTGTTCGGCGGATCACGATGTCCCCCGCGATACTGAAAGAGACGCTCTGGATGACACTTGCCCGACCTGTGAAGGGGCTCGTCTGCACGGGGTGGCCTGCCTTGGTGCCTGCATCCGGAGGCATCGGCCTGGATCGCTCGACTCATCCTCATGCCCGCACCGTATTCCGCGAATTTGCCGACCTTATCCTGCGTCCTCTCGGCCCCATGCTGGCACGTCGCCAGCAGTCGCGCTCGCCAGTGGCCATGTTGGAGAGTTTTACTTCGCAGATGTTCGCTGGGCGCGGCATCTATCGTGGAGGTTCACCTCGTTCTCTGGAAATCTGGCAGGCTCTTCAGCGGGCACACGTCCAGGCAGACTTGGTCTATGAGGAAATCCTCGCCGCTGGAGGACTCGATGGCCGACAGATCCTCATCATGACCGAGTGTGATGTCCTGTCAGCGAGCCTCGTGGAGAAATTAAAGCAGTGGCAGCAGGACGGCGGCAAGATCATCGCTGACGAGCACCTCTGTCCGGCATTGAAGGCAGATGCTTTGTTGTCTGAAGCACCTGTAAAAACTCCGCCAGCAAGCCATCCTGAGGTAACTGTGCCTGCAAACGGCACACCCAATCCAGCGCCAGTCACTCCGCCATCTGCTCCTTTGTCGTTGCCGGAAAGGCTTGCCCAAATCTGCAAAGACCTCGGCTGGCAGCCGCGCGTAACGTGCGACAATCCCGATGTCATCCTCCATGCCAGCAGCACGGGTGAAGCCACTTGTCTTTTCGTCATCAATAACAGCCGTGAGGCCGGCACCTATGTCGGGCAGCATGGCCTCGTGAAGGAGAATGGGCTGCCTGTCACGGCCAGTCTGAATCTCGGCTCCGACAGCATCAACGTCTATGACCTCACTCGCTCCGCCTTTGTCCTGCCAAGGCGTGAGGACAATGGGCTCACCATTCCTCTGAAGCTGGGTCCTGCGGAAGGCCGCGTGTTCCTGCTTTCATCGGCACCCTTGCTCGAATTGAATCTCGATCTGCCCGAGACTGCCACCTGCGGGAATGTCGCCGAGGCACGCATCACTCTGAACACGTCGGGTGGTCGCCCCATGCCCGCCGCCATTCCTGTGGCCGTGCGCATTCGCGATGCCGATGGTGCTCCTGCCGAGTGGGATGGGCATCATGTCGTCGAAGATGGTGTGCTCACCCTGCGTCTCGACCTCGCCAAAAACGAAACGCCCGGCACCTGGGAAGTGCAGGTGCGCGAGCTGGCCTCCGGCATCGAGACCGTGAAGTGGATGAAAGTGCGGAGGGAATAGCCGCACAGTTCACCTTCTCCCCCGCACTTTCTAGAGGAGCGGTGCCTGATATTGAGGTAGAAAAATTGGGTGGTAGAAAAATTCAGACAAAATCTTCACTCCAGTCCCGCCTGACTAACTTCCCCTGCGCACGGGGAAATAAATGGCAGCAGAATGGGGGCAGTAGAATGTTGAGATTCAAAGCCATTCTGCTGCCCTCATTCTACTGCCATCAAAAAAGGGAGGCCGAAACATTCACCGCTTCACCCTACAGCAGGCTGGGAGGAAGAGACTCCCTGATCCCACACCCAGCCACGCGGCGTTCCGGTGCTTCCCGTGTAACTCAAACAAGAACTTCATGTTCAGCATGATTTTACCCTCCATGATTTTGTCATGTCTGAAGGAGCGGCGTTTGAGGGTAAAATGATGATGGGTAAAATGATCTTGAGATGACTGGCGTTCCGTATTGCCCTCATTGGCTTGAAGCCTCGGAGAGGCGGCAGGCACTAGCCCAGAGCTTTAGCTGTGGGTAAAGCGCAGCCATCCAAGTGTGACAGCGAGTCCCGGCAGGGACGAAAGAGTTGTCGGTCCGCTCCACGCGTCGATCTCCAGCCTGTCATCGGGAACAAAACACCAAAAACGAATCACCCGCCCCTCCCCGAGTTTCAAACTCGGGGCACCAGTGTACGAGTTAAAAACTCGTTCTACGTCTCCCCGTCTCCGGCGAAGCCGTCTCCAAGTCTCCCAGTCTCCTGCGAAGCAGTCTCCGCGCGCAGCGCGTCTTCCGCCTACCGCCGCAGCGCGTTGATGAGTTCATCCATCTTGTTGAGCAGGTTCTGGATCTGCGGCTGGTTGTAGGAGCTGTCCGCCGACTCTGCCAGAGCCGCCACGCCGTTGCTGTTGTTGCTGGTTCCAGAGATGGCCGCATCCAGCGCCGCAGTCGTCACCTCACCGGGTGGCCCGGCTTGACCTTCCTGACCCTGCGGAATCCCAAAGGTCAAATGCAGCACCGCACCGGTCACTGATGCGGAAACCGTCGCCGGATCTCCGGCGGGCAGGGTGGTCACGCCATCCACCTGCGCCGACGTGATCGTCGGCACCGCATCGATGAGGTCCTTGAGGCCGTTGAGCTGGCCGCGCATCTGCACCGCATCGATCTCGGTGCCTGCCTGGGGGATGTTGGGGTCGTAGGGCATGGTGGGGAAGACTTTGAGACTTTGAGACTTGGAGAGCGGCTGTGCCGCGAGAGGGGGAGACTGGGAGACTTTGAGACTGGGAGAGCGGCTGTGCCGCGAGACGCGCTTTGCGCGGAGACTTGGAGACGCATTGCGTGCGGAGACTTTGAAGAATTTTAGATTGCAGGAAAAGGCGGGGGTTGGTTAGGCTTGAGGCATGAGGATTACCCGGCACACGGATTTGGAGGTGTTTCAGCGCTCTTTTGAAGCGGCGATGACGGTGTTTGAGTTGTCGAAGACCTTTCCGCGTGAGGAGATGTATTCGCTGACGGATCAAGTCAGGCGCTCCTCCCGTTCCGTCGCGGCCAACATCACCGAAGCCTGGCGCAAGCGGCGCTATGAAGCTGCCTTCATCAACAAACTCAATGATGCGGAAACCGAAGCCGCCGAGACCCAGACTTGGCTTCGCTTTGCCATGCGCTGCCAGTATCTGCCCGAAGAGACCCAAACCGCCATGGACGACGAGTACGACCAGATCATCAAAATGCTCGTCACCATGGCCAAGAACCCGGAGAAGTGGACTCTTTAAGAAGACTTTGAGACATCTCCGTGCAAAGCACGTCTCCTGCGAAGCAGTCTCCTGCGAAGCCGTCTCCGGCGCAGCCGTCTCAGAGTCTCCTGCGAAGCAGTCTCCGCGCGCAGCGCGTCTCCCAGTCTCAAAGTCTAAGGAGACACCGTCACCTTCGCCACGTCGCACCAGTCGCCGTTCGGCTGCCCGGCGTCCCAGAACATGGCGCGGTACTCGCGCACCTCCGCCTGTCCGGCCACCATCAGCGCGCGTGCGTCCGTGTAGGGGCTCTTGGTGCTGATGATCAGGAATTCCCAGTCGCCCCCGTTCCGGCGGCTTTCCAGCCAGATCCCCTCGTGCCCGTCTTTGAAGAACTTCACCAGCACCTGCTGCAGCGCCGGCGTCTGCTTCAGCGCCAGCGTCAGGCGCGGCGTGGGTCCGGAGCCCGGCGGTGGCGGCGGCGGCAGCTCGGAGCCGACGATGCCCATGAGCAGGCCGATCCCCTCCGTGTAGCCCGGCGCGCCCTTGATCATCTTCACAAAGCGGAAGATGCGCGCCAGCGCCCCCGGCAGCACCGCCGTCAGACCCGCGGGCGGGGCAGGAGGCACAAAGACCGGCAGCTCAAAGGGCGTGACCCCGGTGCCATACTTCAGGACCTCCACCTGACCGGTGGCCGCCGGATTGAAGTCCCGCGCACTGGTGAGCCAGGCACCGATGGCGTAGCCCAGGTGACGGCTGTCGTTGGCGGTGGCCGTCAGATCGGCCAGGACCAGGCCGATGTCCACGCCCAGAGCGAGCGCTTGATCGGCGTAGTTGAAGTGCCAGGCAGGTTGCTCGGCGACTTTATTAGGATAGTAGAATTTGCGTTTCATGGTGCTATGTTGGTTTGTAGGTTGGGCGTAGGAAAAAAGAGGTGGGTGAGGCCCTCCAGGGCCCCAAAGGACGGAGGAAGACCACGTGGCTCCGCTGGACCAAAGAGCCATTAGAGAAACCCTCCAGGTAAAGACTGAAACTCTGTGTAAGGGTTAGCTTTCCGCGCGCCTCCCCTTCGAGTGGTCACGTTTTGCCGTCCCACCGCCCGCTCCAGGCCGAACCTCCGCCGGCGCTTCCTCGGAATCCAGCGCCCCCAAATCATCGGCGCGTTCACCCGGTTTTGGACTTCCTCGGACGAGCCAGACAATTCTCTGGCTGAGGGAAACAATTCTTCGGGCGAGCCAGACAATTCTCTGGCTGAGGGAAACAATTCTTCGGACGAGCCAGACAATTCTCTGGCTGAGGGAAACAATTCTTCGG
>JBIKIA010000395.1:0-4893 GCA_044361885.1 Prosthecobacter sp.
CACAACACTCGATCAACTCATCGCCAAACAAGTTAGCCAAGACACCGCGCTGCCGTCGCTGGAACTGAGCGCGAACGATTTTGCCGACAACAAGGAGACGAAATACTTCGAGTGCATCTCCTGGTATGGCCCCGGTTATGCGGCGAACACCGAGAAAAATCCACGTGCCGTGTTTCAGCGCCTCTTTGGCCAAGGCGAGGGCGGACCATCAAAGAGCGTGCTCGATACCATCCTCGCGGATGCCAAGAGTCTGCAAAAGCGTCTCGGTAGCGATGATCAAGCGAAGCTCGGCGAATACCTCGACAGCGTTCGCGCCACCGAGCAGCGCATTCAGCGCTCTGAAGCGGCCGCGAAGCGCATCGGCAAACCTCCGCTCCCAGAGCCGAAAGGCATCCCCGAGAAGCGCGGCGAATATTTGTGCCTGATGGCGGATCTATTCGTTCATGCCTTTCAAAACGATCTCACCCGCGTGGCCACACTCATGATCGACCCTGAACGCTGGGATAGTCCGCGCATGTATCACGACATCTTCGACAAGCCCCAGAATCACCACGTCCTCACCCACACCAAGGGTGATGAAGCCAAAGCCAAGCTCGCGCAAATCGACCGCTTCCACATGGAGTTCTACGCCCACGTCGTTGAACGCCTCAAAGCCACCGGCCTGCTCGACAGCACCACGCTCGTCATGGGTAGCGGCATCAGTGACGGCGACCAACACAACTACGCCGATCTAGAAGTTCTCATCGCGGGCGGTGGCTGGAAACGCGGCCACTTCCACTACGAAGGCAAACGACCGCTCGCAGATCTGTGGCTGACGATGGCGCAATCAGCGGGCTTGAAGCAGGAACGGTTCGCGGACAGCACAGGCACTTTGAGAGAGATCGCAATGTGATGAACCCTGCGTGATCTCGGTGACATGACGGAAAAATAGACTGTCCAAGTCCAGACAGGCGGTGCCTAATGAAGCGCATGATACGATTCGCCGCTCTTTTCTTCGCTCTGAGTTTATCCGCACACGCCGCCACGGAGGCGGATGTGATTGTGTATGGAGCCACGCCGGGAGGGTTTTGTGCCGCCATCGCTGCAGCTCGTGAAGGCACGTCTGTCATCCTACTGGAGCCGACGGCGCATGTCGGCGGGGTGAATACGGGCGGCTTGTGCTTCTCGGATTCGAACCAAACGGTGCGCAGCACGGTGCTGGGCTTGTTTGAAGAATGGCATGCACGCATCGAAAAGGACTACCAGCGGCGCGGCGTGAAGCTGCCCTATCAGGTCAGCGAGAAAGATCACAAACACTGGACCTACGAGCCTCATGTGGCGGCCAAGATCACCCAGCAGTTGCTCGATGAGGCCGGCGTGAAGGTGATGACGCGGCAGGTGCTCAAATCAGCGATCAAAGACGGCACTCGCATCACGAAGATCGTGACGAGTACGGGTGAGTTTGAGGCCAAAATGTTCATCGACGCCACTTACGAGGGCGATTTGATGGCGGCGGCGGGTGTGAGCTGGACGATTGGTCGCGAGGGTCGGAAGGAATTCGGCGAGTCGCTGGCGGGGAAGCAATATCCGAAGGCGAAGATGAAGATTTCCGGCCTCGGAGCCGATGGGAAACCGCTGCCACTCATCACGACGACGGATGCGGGGCCGGAGGACGCGGGAGACAAGAATGTGATGGTTTATAGCTTCCGCCTTTGCGTGACGAAGGATGCGGCGAATCACGTGCCGTTTCCGAAGCCGACGAAGTATGATCCAGCTCGCTTTGAGGTCGTGCGACGCTACTTCGCGAAGGAAAGGCGACCGGTTTTGCCCTGGGATCTATATCCGCTGCCGGGAAACAAGCTCGACGCGAACAACGGCATCTGGAAACACTTCTCCATGGGCCTCGTCGGTGCCTGCAATGGCTGGAGCGAAGCAGATGAGGCTGGTCGCGCGGCGATCTGGGAGGCCCACAAGCAATACACGCTGGAGTTTTATCACTTCCTCACGACCGACGCGGCGGTGCCAGCGGCGATTCGGAGAGAGATGAGCGAGTTGGGGCTGTGTCGCGATGAGTTCGCAGACTATGAGCACTGGTCGCCGCAACTCTATGTGCGCGAAGGCCGGCGCATGATCGGCGAATACATCGTTTCACAGAACGACATCATGAAGGAGCCAAAGAAGGACGACGCCATCGTTGTCTCATCGTTCCCCATCGACTCGCATGACTGCCAACGTGTGGGAACGGGTGAGTTCGTCGTCGATGAAGGCACGATCATGCCGGTGCGCGTGCCGGGGAGGAAGCACGGCTACGCTTATCACATCCCGTATCGCGCCATCACACCGAAGGCCACTGAGTGCGCCAACCTGCTCGTGCCGGTGGCTCTCTCTTGCACGCATGTCGGCATGTCCTCGATCCGCGTGGAGCCGACGTGGATGATCCTCGGCCAAAGTGCGGGCATCGCCGCCGCTTTGAGCGCGAAACAGAACCTCGACGTGCAAAAGCTGCCGTATCCCGCGCTGCGTGAGCGCTTGCTGGCGCAGAAGCAGGTGCTCGATCTGCCCGTCCTCGCCGAACTGCCACCCGAACCGAAGGGTGCGATGAGCATCGATCCGAAGACACTGCCCGGAATCGTGCTCGACGACAAGCAGGCGGAGTTGAAAGGCGAATGGAGCCACTCCTCCGGCTTCAAACCGCACATCGGCACCGGCTACCTCCACGATGACAAACGCGGCGATGGCGAGTCCGTGGCCGTTTTCCGTTTCAAAGCACCTGAAACAGCCCGCTACGACCTCCGCATGGCTTACTCCGCCCATGAGACTCGGGCGACGAAAGTGCCGCTGACCATCCAAAATGGCAAAACCGTCGTCGAACTCTTCGTGGATCAAACGCAGCCGCTTCCCGCTGGTGAAGCCTTCCGCAGCATCGACAAGGTCGAACTCCAAAAAGACCTCGAAACGACCATCACGATCCGCAATGCCGACACGGACGGTTTTGTGATTCTGGACGCATTGCAGTTGGTGGCTGAGTAAATCTGAATTTCCCCATGAAGCTCCTCCCTCTTCTTTTCCTCACGACGCCTCTTTTTGCCGCCGAACCTGTCGCCACGGTCACAAATACACCCGGCCTCGTCGCCTTCTGGGACTTCGTGAAGCGTGAGCCAGACGGCCAAAAGCGTTTCACGGCGCATGTGCCCGCTGGAGCGAAAACCGACTACCCGCTCGATGCCGCGAACTACATCAAAGACTACTGGGGCGCGGGGCGTGAGGCGACGTATGCGGATTTTCCGTTGCTGGGTCGCGGACCGTTCGGGAATGCCATCCGCATCGTCAAAGAAACCGATCCCGACTTCCGCCCCTTCCTCTTCGTTCCGCGTTCGCGTTTGCATGACACGCCGCTCGACATCAAAGGCGCGGGGAAGTCGGTCACGGTGGTCGTGTGGGCGATCCGCGAGAGCGGGAATCATGCGCTGGCTGGCATCTGGCATGAAGGCACCGATTTGAAGGAAAAGACCACGAGCACCATCGCCAAGGTGGAGCGTGGGCAGCGTCAATACGCGCTCTTTGCCGGGCTGAACAAGCAAGGCAGCGCCTGCGGTCATGTGTCCGAGAACGGCGCGAGTTCCTTCCTGAACAAATACGCGCTGCACAAATGCAACTCCACCGATCTCTCGCCTGAGGTGCCTTCCGATTCACCCGCCGAGGTGCTCGACAAGTCCTGGCAGTGCTTTGCGATGACCTTCAATCATCAAAAAGACGAACTCACCGGCTGGTTGAACGGCGTCTCCGGTGATCGCTGGCTCGATCACCCGAAGAACGACAAGCTCATCTCCTCCGCCTACAACGCCTACATGCAGGGCCACTACGCCAAGCTGCCGGGCAAACAAGACGGCGAGGACGAAGCCTTCCCGAAGGATCAATACTACAACCCGCCCGAAGCTGAGCCGCTGAGCGTGAAAGTGCTACGCGAGTCCGCTGATGAACGCGTCGAGCTACGCGAGCATCGCTTCACGAAGATCGAAGTCACCCTGCGCAGCGGAAAAGAAGTCGCCCGCGATCTCGTGGCGCTGCGCCTGAATCCCTGGTGGTATCCGCATGACCTCTATACGCCGAAGGACGCCCAAAGCGGCGGCCCCTTCACCATCGGCCGCGTCATCCACAGCAGTCGCAGCGTCGGCTTCACCGGCTGGATCGGCGGCGTGGCCGTGTTTGACCGGGCGCTGAGCGCGGAGGAGTTGGCAAAGTTGGCGGAGAAACGGAGTGCGCTCTGAATAAAGTGGCTGCGGCTTCAGCCGCAATCCCAACTATCAACGACCGACCAACCTACCCCTGATGCCGCATCCGAAACTGCTTGGGCGTTAGGCCGATGCGTTTGCGGAAGTGTTGGGTGAAGGCGCTTTGGTCGCAGAAGGCGTGGGCTTGGGCGATGTCGATGACTTTATCGTTGGTTTGGATCAGGGCTTCGGCGGCGGACTCGATGCGGATGCGGAGCATGAGTTCGTAGGGCGTGACGCCGAGGGCTTGGTGGATCTTGCGATACAGGGTGCGCTCGGAGAGGCCGCATTCGCGGGCGAGTTCGGCGGTGCTGAGGATGCGGCTGGTGTTCTTCTGGATGTGACTGACGATGAGGGTGACTTCGCTGCTGGGCTGGTGACGGCTGCGACCTTCGTCACGGCGGGTGAGGCCCATGAGGCCGATGATTTTGCCGTTCTTGCCTCGCAATGGCACCTTGGTGGTGAGGAACCAAGTCAGCGTGCGCTGCTCGTCATACCAAACTTCGAGGCGATTGATCAATGGTTTGCCCGTGCGGAAGACCAGTGCGTCATCGGCTCGGTAGGCCTTGGCGGCTTGCTCGGGGTAGAAGTCTTCGTCGAGTCGGCCAATGACGTCGGCTTCACCTTCGAGGCCCAGTCGGGT
>JBIKIA010000328.1:0-5629 GCA_044361885.1 Prosthecobacter sp.
GGCTTTCACCGTGCTATCGTCGGCGGCTTTAATGATCTGATCATAGGCGAGACTAGGCCGGTCAGGGATACGCTCGACAGGAATACCCAAAGCGCTAGCAACCTTCTCTCGATGTTTCGGATTCTTGAAGTCGTGACCGCCGAGCAGATTCGTCGTGTTCGAGAACAAGCGCGAACCCATGGCATTGCACTGACCAGTGATGGAGTTGGCTCCCGTGCCTGGCTTGCCGATGTTTCCGGTCATCAGCGCCAGATTGATGATCGCCTGCGCCGTGCGTGTGGCTTGGTGACTTTGATTCACGCCCATCGTCCACCAGAAGGAGACGCATGGAGTGCCTTTGATAATTGTTTTAGCGAAGTGATCGAGGTGTTCAGCGCTGATGCCTGTTTCGGCGGCGACTCGATCCGGTGTGAAGTCAGTGACAAACTTCGCGAATTCGTCGAAGCCGTTCGTGTGTTCGCTGATGAATGTTTTGTTGAGTCCGCCATCGCGGATGATGAGATGGGCGATGCCGTAAAGCAGCGTGAGATCGCTCTTCGGCTTGATGGCGTAATGCTGCGTGGCAGCCATCGCGGTCTCCGTGGTGCGGGGATCAACGACGATGATCTCGGGGTTGCGTTGGTTCCGCAAAACCCTCTGCCACATGATCGGGTGCGCGATGCACGGGTTCGCACCGATGAAGACAAGCACATCACTCTCCTCGAAGTCAGCATAGGTGAAGGGCGGTGCATCGAAGCCGAAGCTCTCCTTATAAGCGGTGACGGCGGTGGCCATGCACTGGCGCGTATTGCCATCGCCATGAATCATGCCCATGCCAAACTTCGCCAGCGCGCCGAGGAAGGCCATCTCCTCGAACATGATCTGCCCCGTGCTGAGAAACGCAGCGGCCTCGGGACCGTGCTTGTCGAGGATCTCGCGCATCTTGTCGCAGAAGTAGCGGAGCGCGGTGTCCCAATCGACCTCCTTGCCATGCAAGATTGGCATCTTCGCGCGGTCAGGCGCATCGAGCACACTCAGCGCTTCCCAGCCCTTCGGGCAAGCCGTGCCGAGGTTCACGGGGTAGTCGGGATCAGGCGTGAGATTGATCGCCTCGCCATCTTTGAGGTGGATCTTCAAACCGCAGCCCGTGGAGCAGAAGCCGCAGATGGCCTTCGTCATTGAATCTGGGGCCAGTCGCGAGGGAACCTGACCAAGACCAAACTTCGCCGGCTCACGCACGAGATCGGCGGTGAGCGGTCCATTCCACTCGCGGAAGGTCATGGCGGGTGCGGTGATCATGGTCAGTTTCCAGGCATCTTGGAGCCTGCGGCGGCGGTGAAGAAGTAATGACGCTCGATGAGCTGACTGGCAAACGTCAACACCAGCGAGATCGTCAACATCCACGGCCTTGATGCGGCTGCGGCGACCAAAACGGGGATCAGCAGTCCGGTGGCGACGAGAAGCAGTGCGCGCAGTTCGATGTGATGTGGCAGATGCTTTTGAAGAATGAGTGCGGATTTATGCCAGAGGCAGGTTTCATCCTCCAAAGCCAGACGATAGCGCGAAAGCTCCCAGATGGAGAGACTCCAGCGAAAAAGGAGAGTGAAAGCCATGGCCCATGAGGCGATGGCTAGCTCGGTCCAACTCCAGACCACGGCGCACAAACCAGCGCCAAGCAGCAGCATTGTGCCGATGAACTTGCCTGCGGTCATGCGTAGCGACCAAAACGGTCTGCGTGTGTCCACATACACCATCACCGAGCAAAGTGCGGCGGCGAAGGCGGCAAAGGCGGTGCCTGTGACGGCAAGACGCAGCCATTCAATGTTCCCCATCCACCAAGTCGCCGCAATAGCTGCGCCTCCACCTGGCAAAGCACCGAAGGCGAGGATCTCACGCGACAACCATGATTTCTTCCAGCCAAGGAAGGCTCGCCATGCCTTCAAGGGTTGCCCGAGATGCAGCGTGCTCAATGCGATGCCTGCCAGGCCAAAAACAAGTGCTGCAGTGCTGGTGATCGCGACTTGATTCAGCGTCAGTGCATTCATCCACATGGCCAACGCGCAGCCGATGAATGCTCCAGCACTCATTTGTGTGAGCACGAGCATCCAGGCGAGTGGCGGGTGACCGTGATCGAGTTCGAGACGGCCTGCATCGGCTGCCTTTGCTGCGCTGGGGATGGGCTTCGATGAAACGTAAGTCGTGGTGGGTCGTGTGTAGCTCGAATCAAAGGCTCCAGCGATGATCTGACCGCGATCCGGCACGTCGGTGCGTTTGACGGCTTTGATCTTGATCGCTTCGTTGGGACAGGCTTGCACGCAGGCAGGTGCTTCACCTTCGGCGAGGCGGCCCTGACACATGTCGCACTTGCGCACGATGCCGCGCTTGAAGTTGAACTTCGGCACATCATAGGGGCATTTCAAAATGCAGTAGCTGCAGCCGATGCACTGATCATCAAGATGGCGCACGATGCCAGTGACAGCATCCTTGTCATAAGCCAGCACCGGGCAGCCATTCGAGCACGCAGGATCTTCGCAGTGATGGCACGCTGTGGTGACGGTTTGCAGATAGGGCTGCTTTCGCGTGCCGATGAGCAGGCCCATGTCACGCCAGCTTTCATCGTCATCGAGCCCATTCAGCGAGTGACAGGCCGCGACGCAGGCTTTGCAGCCAGTGCAGGCATCGAGATTGACTTCAAACGCATACTGCTCGCCTGGCTGTGGCTTGCTGAGTGGAATCAGATGCGAGAAGCGCTCGCGCACAGACTTGGAGTCATACTCATCGGCAAACAGAGCCACGGGTGTGCGCAGCGTCTGCTGCTCACGCAAGGCTTCTGTCAGGCAATAGCTCATGCGCAGAACGCTTCCTGAAGCTGACCCACGGTGTGACGATTGCAGAACGCGTGGAAGGATTCATCGGCTCCACGCTTGTCGAGATAGCCTTTGAGCATCGCTTCGAGTGTCGTGCCGAGTGATTCAAAGGCCACGCCACTGAAGATCTGGCGTCCAATCTTGCGGTTCTCACCGAAGCCTCCGCCGACGGTGATGTGGTAGCCTTCGCCAGACTCGGATTTCACCTTGGTGCCGAGCAGTCCGATGTCTCCCATGAAGTGCTGGGCGCAGGAGTGGGCGCAGCCGGTGAAGTGGACATTGACCGGCTTGTCGAGCTTCACGCGCTTGTCGAGGTAGTCCATCATGGCGATGGCGTGGCCCTTCGTATCACTGGCGGCAAACTTGCAGTACTTGTTGCCGGTGCAGGCGATGAAGCCGTTGCGCAGGTGCGAGGTCTCGCAGGGGAAGCCGAGCTTCTTCAAAGATTTCGCCAAGGTGGCAGCGTAGGCCGTTTTGACATTCGGGACGATGAAGTTCTGCCAAACGGTGAGCCGCACCTCGCCGCTGCCATAGCTGTCGGCGAGATCAGCGAGCCGGTCGAGCTGCCTGGCGGTCATCTGCCCGACAGGAACGGTGGCACCGACATAAACAAGACCTTCCTGTTTCTGCGGGTAGGTGCCGACATGTGAGTGACCTTGCTGCGAGAACGTGCGCTTTTCCTGAATCGGTGATTCGGGTTCGAGATGCGTGAGCTTGAACTTGAGATGCTTTTCCGCCTCTACGAGCACGCCTTCGAGTCCTTTGTCTTCAATGACATACTTGAAGCGCGCCTTCTTGCGGTTCGTGCGGTCGCCGAACTCGATGAACACGCGCAGCAGGGCGACCATGACATCGTTGAGTTGCTCGGGCTTCACGATGACGCCCCAATCGCTGGCGAAGGTCTGATGACCGGTGACGCCGCCGAGCGCGATGCGGAAATAGATGCCGGGGTCGATGCCTTCGCTGTTTTCGCCGATCTTCACGGCACTGGCACCAATGTCGTTGGTGTCTTCGACGGCGGAGATGAGACCACCGCCATCGTAGGCGATGTTGAACTTGCGCGGCAGATCGTAGAACTCTTTCGAGCCGATGATCAGCGTCGCGAGTTCGTTCACGAGCGGGCGCACATCGATGATCTCATGCGGGTCGTAGCCAGCGCAGGGGTTCATCGTGATGTTGCGAATGTTGTCCGCTCCCGCGCCTTTGGAATGAAGACCGCAGCCTTGGATGCGCCGCAACACCTCGGGGCAGTTCTTCGGCTCGATGAGGCGGATTTGGAAATTGTTCCGCGTGGTGATCTGGATGTAACCCGTGGTGAGTTCACGCGCGATGGCGGCGATCTCGCGAAGCTGGTAGCTCTTCACGACACCGCCTGGAATGCGCAGACGGCACATATAGCCGTCTTTGACCGGATTCAGCCAGAACAGACCGTTCCATTTGAAGCGGAAGACGGATTCAGGTTGGGGCTTCGAGTTCCAACGCGCATCCATGACGAGCTGCTCGATGGCATCGAAGGGGTGGAGTTCGCGTTTGATGCGCTCTTCTTTGGTGAGGTCATCGAGCGATGGTCCTGTGGGTGCTGCGACAGGAGCGGGAGCGAGGTCTCCGAAAGACACACCACCAGCGGCGATGCCTGCGAAGAAGCCTTCGAGATAACGCTTCTGCTCGCTTGAGAAGTCGGTGTCCATCGGGTTCGTCAGTGTGGGTGGCTCAATAGACATCGCGGGCATAGCGTTTCTCCTTTTTCATTTGGGCGACATAAGCAGCGGCTTCGTCGGCGGATTTGCCTCCAGCGGTTTGAATGATGCTGTGGAGTGCTTCATCGACGTCTTTGGCCATGCGTTTGGCATCGCCGCAGACGTAGAAGTGAGCGCCTTCCTCCAGCCATTGCCAGAGTTCGCTAGCGGCCTGGAGCATTCGGGTTTGGACATAGATTTTTTCTTCCTGATCACGGCTGAAAGCAGTGTCGAGGCGCGCGAGGAAACCTTTCTGCACCCACTCGATGATTTGATCGTGGTAGAGGAAATCGGTGGAGCGCTTTTGATCGCCAAAGAAGAGCCAGTTTTTACCGCTGGCCCCTGTGGCCTCACGCTCTTCGAGGAAGGCGCGGAAGGGGGCGATGCCGGTGCCAGGGCCGACCATGATGACGGGCTTCGAGAGATCGGTGGGAAGACGGAAGTGATTGGCAGCGTGGAAGTAGATGCCGGTGGTGTCACCGAGCGCGAGTCGGTCCGAGAGGAATGTCGAGGCGACGCCTTTGTGCTGCACACCATCGGTGCTGTAGCGCACGGCTCCGAGGCAGAGATGCACTTCATCGGGATGCGCTTTGACGCTGGAGGCGATGGAGTAGAGGCGAGGTTGGAGCTTGCGGAGGTTTTCGAGGAAGGCAGGAATCGTGATCCCTGCTTCGGGTGGTTTGCCGAGAAGTTGGCGGACCTCGAAATGCTTCAGAAGTGCTTCTCGTAGCGTGCATGTGATGCCGCTTTCGAGGGTAACAGATGCTTCAGGATCAAAGGCATGTGCGGCGATGACGGCATCGACGACTTCGGGGCAATTCTGAACGAATACGCCCAGGGCATCTCCGACTTCATAAGTCAGCCCGCTGTCTTTGAGTGAAAAAGCGATGTGGCGTGTGTCTTTGCTGCTGCCCTTGGAATTCAGTTCGATGTTGGCGAGGAGCGGGGCAGGGAAGGGTTTCTTCTTCGACCAGCCAGTGTCTTCTTCTTCGGCTGGTGCGGGTGCTGAAGCTGCGGAGGAACCGCTGAGGATCGTGAAGGCATTGG
>JBIKIA010000129.1:0-10366 GCA_044361885.1 Prosthecobacter sp.
CGAGGTCATCGAACTCCACATCGCAATCCACGCGATCAATGATGCGAGTGGCACCGAGTTCAGCGAGTCGAGCATCGAGTTTCTTCCCGGCGAGGCAAAAGGTGTCGGCGTAGTTTTTATCACCAAGAGCAAGTACGCTGTATTGCACGCCATCGAGCTTCGGGCTGCTGCCGTTCTGATTGATGGCGTCCCAGAAAGAGATGGCGTTGTCAGGCATCTCACCCTCGCCCCAGGTGCTGGTGATGAGCAGGACGTTCTTGTCTTTGACGAGGTCGGCTGGTTGCAGCGAGTCGAGGCCCGCAGCTCGCGCTGCAAAGCCCCGACCCGCCGCTTCCCTGGCCAGCCGCTTGGCCAAACTTTCCGCGTTGCCGCTCTGACTGCCGAAGGCGATGAGCAAGGATCGTTTCGATTCCGTTGAGGCATCTCCACCCACTGGTGCGCCGCGATTCAGGACTCCGGCGAGGAAGCCATTGAGCCAGGCGCGCTGTTCAGCGCTGAAGGGTGCGTTGTCAGGAATGAGGGGAACGATTTTCATCTGTCAGAGCGGCTTGAGAGATGGGCGCGGTTTAGAAATCAAACTGCACCTGGAGGTAACCGAAGTGCGCGTTGTCGTCGGCACCGGTGTCGGCGAGGTAGTCGCCTGCGAGGAAGAAGCTGTAACCAGCCTGGAGAGCGACATGCGGGCTCCATTTATAGACGGCGGTGACGTCAAACTCCTGTCCACGATAGCTGCTGGCATTGTTGGCAGCGGCATTGAGGGGGCGGACGCGAGTTTGATTGTTCACACGGCGCCAAGCGTCGTTGTTGTCAGCATTGAAGTAGAGGTGGTAGTCGAGCATGACCTTCAGCTTGGCCGTGGGGGAGAAGCTGATATTGAGCTGAGGGTTGTGCATGTTGGACCATGCGGTGGTGTCCATGTAGCCGTAGAACATGTGATTGGTCGGATACAGGTTCTGGAAGGTGCTGACGTCGCCGTCTGTGGCATCACTATCACCACTGCCGTAGTTGTATTGGAGGCCGATGCGTGGTTTCCATGAATGCTTGAAATTGTAACCAGCGGCCCAGTTCCCTGCGAAGGCGGTCAGGTCACGACCAGAGACTTCGCCAGTCTGGAAGGCCATCTCCATGCTGTAGTCGAAGCCACCCAACTTCTTGGGGTCACCTTTCCAAAGGGTGCCGAAGGTGTAGAAGCTGCTGTCGCCGAGGCGGGCACCGAAGTCTCCGTTGCCCTGATCACTTTTGTGATAGGCGTAGAAGTCGGTGGTGGTGTTGATCGGCACCCACTGTGTCGCGAGGTAAATGCCGCTGAAGACGGAGTCCTGGTTGTTCTGATCATCAAAGACCTGCGACTGGTTGAACTCGCGGTCTTTGAAGCCGACGGGGCTGGAGGTGAAGAGGTCCAGTGCCCAGCCGGTGCCTGCATAGCGCAGCTTGATGGCATCGAAGGTGCGTGCTTGGTTCAGCCATTCGAGCGGCCCGACGAGGCGCTGGTCTCCATAGCTGAGAAACTGGCGACCAATCGTGGCACTGAGGCCTTTCTTGATGTCGCCGAGTTGGACGTAGGCTTTGAGGATGTCGAGACTGTCATCGCCCTCGGAGCCAAAGCTGCCTGGGCTGCCGATGTCATTGTTACGACTCCCGCCGAGTTCACGAACGTCTTGGCCCTGCACATAGATCTTTAGCCAGTCGGTCATCTGGTAGCCGAGGCCAAGGCGGAAGCGCTGGAGGAGCCAGGTGGCGTCTTGCGGGCCGTTGATGTCGCTGTTGAAGTCGAAGTTATTCTCGCGGCCTTCGAAGCGCATCTTCTCCTGGACATCGACGGTTACTTTGCCGTCGAAGAAGGTGATGGGAGCGTAGCCTGGAGGTGGAAGCGGCGCGGGGGCCGCTGGTGGAGCTGACGGAGTGCCAGCGAAGGCGAGTGAGGCCGATGCGAGCAGTAGGAGCGCTGTTTGATTCATCTCGGTGTTTTGGGTGTGGGTGTTGTGTTTTGGCTACGCGGCGGCTGTAGGGGAAAGAGGAGATCGGGGTGATCGTGACCCCAAGTGACTCAGCCATGAGCGTGCCAATTGGCCGCGCTGAAATGAATGGCAGCCTGAATCCTATTCGTCCTTTCGATGAGGATCATTCATGCATGGACAAGACCGAAGCCAGCTTGAGAAGATGACAAGACTTTCATTTGCAGGCGGCTCAGCCGCGCATCTCGTGCTACATGCGCCTCCTGATCATCGAAGATGAACGCAAAACCGCCGCCCTGCTCAGCGCCAAGCTAAAGCAGGAAGGGCTGATGGTGCAGGTGGCTGCCGATGGCGCGGCGGGCTTGGTCGAGGCAGTAAAAGGTGGCTACGACGTGCTGCTGGTGGACATCATGCTGCCAAAGCTGGACGGGCTAAGCTTGGTGAGGCAACTGCGTGCCAAGGGGGACATCACGCCGGTCATCATGCTCTCGGCTCGGGGGGAGGTGGACCAGCGCGTCGAGGGGCTGGATGCGGGGGCGGATGATTATCTGCCGAAGCCTTTCGCCATGTCAGAGTTGATGGCACGTCTGCGTTCGTTGCTCCGACGGAACAGCCAGCAGAAGCTAACCATGCTCGCAGTGGCGGATCTCACGTTTGATCAGCCCATGCGTGAGGTGCGGCGAGGTGGCAGACGCATTGAGCTTTCCACACGCGAGAGTTTGCTGCTGGAGTGCTTGCTACGGGCCGAGGGGAGCGTGGTGAGCAGGCGCGACATCATCAGCGCGGTGTGGGAATATGATTTTGATCCGGGGACGAATCTCGTTGAGGTTTATGTCCGTCGATTGCGGGACAAGATCGACCGCGACTTCACTCCCGCCCTTATTCAAACCGTGCGCGGCCTCGGCTATGCGTTGCGACTCCCATCATGACTCTGCGCCGACGCATCCTGTTGTATTACTCCATCACGCTCAGTCTCTCGCTGGTGATCGTGGGCTTCTGGAGTTGGTTTGAGTTCAATGAGCAGCGCGATGAAGCGCTGCATGGCGGAGCGGAGGCGGCTTTGAAGCATGATCCTCTGGAGGAGACTCTGGAGATCATTCTTTATGGTGGTCTGCCAGCCATCCTGCTCGGGATCATCGGCGGCGGACTGCTCATGCGCCGCGCCTTGCGCCCCATCGAGGAGCTGACCGAAGCTTTGGAAAAGACGGATGTTTCCAATCTAGCCAACCCCGTGCCGCGCAGTGGCAATGGCGATGAGTTAGATCGCATGACCGCTGTCTTCAACCGCATGAAGGAGCGTCTCGGTCTTTCCTTCACGCAGGCGCGGGAGTTCACGCTCAATGCCTCGCATGAGCTGAAAACGCCGCTGACCGTCATCCATGGAACCCTGGAACAGATGGCGACGAACGAGCAAGCGGAGGAGTCGGATCGTGACAGGGCGGCATCTTTGCTGGAGGAGGTGCAGCGGCTCTCCTCAATCGTCGGGCAGCTTTCCTTCCTGGCCCGTGCGGACGCCGGACTCCTGCCGAGTGCCCGTGAACCCGTGGCGCTGGATGAGCTCGTGCGCGATCTGGCCGAGGAAACGATGATCCTTGCCTCTAGCGCCGAGATTTCTGTCACGCTCGGCGAGTGCCAGACCGTGTCTGTTTCCGTTGACAAGATGCGGCTGAGGCAGGTTCTGCTAAACCTCGCGGACAACGCGGTGAAATACAACGAATGCGGCGGCAGCATCGAGATGACATTGGTTCGTCAAAACGACCATGCGGTGTTCACCCTCACCAACACAGGCCCGGCGCTGCCAGCGGAACTCCGCCCCCGCGTGTTCGAGCGCTTCTTCCGTGGTGACCTAGCGCACAACAGTGCCACCGAAGGCAGCGGCCTCGGCCTCAGCATCGCCAAATCCATCGTCGAGGCGCATCAGGGTGTCATTCGCTACGACGTATTGCCAGATGGTCGGACGCAGGTGGTCGTCGCGCTCTCCTCCCTGCCGTCCCAAAGATGAAAAAGCTGTCATAATCCGCCCCGCTGCTGGTTTGTCTGACATGCTTCTCTTGAGTGGCCGTTTCACGCGCACTCCATGAGATTGACTTTTCTGCTTCTGCCTCTCGCCACGCTGGCTCTTGCTGCCTGCGTGCAGTTCAAAGCGCACCCGCTTTCTGCGGAAACCAGCAGCGCGGACTTTTCGGGACGTTCGCTGAGTGATCCGGGCTTGAGGGGCTTTTTGGCGGAAAACCAGGCGGTAGGCGGCTCGTGGTCGGTGGACCGGCTGTCTCTGGCGGCGGCGTATTTTCATCCTGATGTGGCCTTGGCGCGAGCGGAGGCCTATGAAGTCGCCGCGGGCATCAAGACAGCGCAGATGCGTCCGAATCCGGTTTTCACCTTCATGCCGCAATACGCGAGCTTACGCGCTCCTGCGTTCACGCCTTGGTTTCTGGGGCCGAGTTTGTCTGTTCCCATCGAGACGGCAGGCAAGAGATCGAAGCGCACCGAACAAGCGCTCGCCGCTGCTGAAGCCGCACGCTGGCGAGTCTCCGCACGAGCCTGGATTGCTCGCTCACGAGTGCGGGCCGCGATGCTGGAACTGCATGGAGCACGCGAAAACATCCGCCTGCTGGAAACCGAGCAAAATCTCCACGACGAGGCCATCAAGAAACTCACCGCGCAGATGGAAGCGGGCGATGTGTCACCCTTTGAACTCACGCAGGCCCGCCTCATGCTGAATCGCACACGGCTCGCCCTGCAAGACGCGCAACGCACCTCGACCACGGGCGAGGCCCGGCTGGCAGCGGCAGTAGGCCTGCCTTTGAGTGCGATCAAATCTGTGAGGCTCGATTTCTCCGCCTTTCAGCGGCTCCCCGAGCCGAGCAACAGCCGCAAACGCGCTCTCACCCAGCGGGCTGATTTGATGGCGCTGCTGTCGGATTACGCGGCAGCGGAAGCATCGCTGAAACTCGAACTCGCGCGGCAGTATCCAGACGTGAATTTTGTCCCCGGCTATGATTACAACTCCGGACAGAATCGCTGGCAGCTCGGACTGAATGTCCAAGTGCCACTCAATCGCAATCGCGGTCCCATCGCCGAAGCAGAAGCTCGGCGAATCACCGCCGAGAAACGTTTCCTTTCTCAGCAAGGCACGATCCAAGGTGAACTCGACATCGCTCTCGCAGCCTATCAGGCCTCACGAGCCAAGGCAGCGACCGCCGCGCAACTTGCCCAGGAAGCAGATGCGGCCTCTGACACAACGAAGAAGATGGTGGAGGCGGGCAATGTCTCCGCGCTCGAACTCACCCGCCGCCAGATCGAAGCCAGCGCCGCGAAAGTCGCGCTCATGGCCGCCAACATCGAAGCCCAAACCTCCGCCGGTGCTCTCGAAGACGCCATGCAATCTCCTCTTCGCTGATTTATGAAACGACTCATCCTCTGCACCCTCCTCGCCACGCGCCTCCACGCTGCCGATGCCGGAGGCTCCGCGCCTGCCACCATCACGAAGGAGGGCGACCTCGTCATACTCACGCTCAAACCCGAAGCCGAACAAGCGTTGCGCTTGAAGATCGTCACCGTCGAGAAGCGCACCATTCCCGCTGTGCGACTCTTCTCCGGCGAAGTCGTCACACCACTCGCTGCTGAGGGCAAGCCCGTCGCTCCCGTGCTCGGTGGCACGTTGGATGAAGTCCTGCGCCTCGCCGATCTCCAAGCCGCTGCCGATGGCCGCATCCTGCAAGCGCAGGTACAAATGGATGCCGCGAAGATCGCCGTAGAGCGTGCGCAGAAGATGCTCAGTGCCGAAGCGGGCAGCGTGCGTGGAGTCGATGAAGCCAAAGCCACACTCCAGCTTGCTGAAGCAGCCATGACCACCGCCAAAGCCCAGCGCGATCTCCTCGGCGGCACCCTCGGCCAAAGCCCGCGCCGATGGGCCCGCGTCGCCATCTACAGCGGTGAATCTGCGCTCCTCGACACGAAAGCAGACGCCAGCATCCGCACCCTCGGCTCCGCCAAACCACAAAGCGCCAAGCCCGTCGCCGGACCACCCACCGCCAATGCTTTGACCAACACCATCGACTGGTATTACGAACTCCCCACCGACACTAAACTGCGAGCTGGCGAACGCGTCGCCGTCGAGATCCCCACACTCGACAGCAAGCTCGAAGCCCTTGTCATTCCCTTCAATGCCGTGCTGCATGACGTTCACGGTGGCCAGTGGGTCTATGCCCAGACCGCCGAGCACACCTACACGCGCAAACGCATTCAGGTCGCCCGCCTCGCCGGCACGAATGCTGTCTTGTCGAGCGGCCCACCCGCAGGCAGCAAGATCGTCGCCGACGGCAGCGCAGAGCTGTTTGGCACGGAATTCATGACCGGGAAATAACGCCATGCTGAACTCCATCGTCTCTTGGGCGCTGAACATGCGCGTGCTCGTTGTCGCGGCGGCGCTGGCGCTGCTCTTTGTCGGCATCAATGCCACGAAGAACGCACCGCTGGATGTCTTCCCCGAGTTCGCGCCGCCGCTCGTCGAGGTGCAGACGGAAGCGCCCGGACTCTCCACCGAAGAGGTCGATGCGCTTGTCACGGTGCCGTTGGAAAACTCGCTCAACGGCCTGCCTTTCCTCAAAACCATCCGCTCGAAGTCCGTGCTCGGCCTTTCGTCCGTGGTGATGATCTTCAACACGGGCACCGACATCCTCAAAGCACGCCAGCTCGTGCAGGAGCGGTTGAACCTCGCGCAAAACCGCCTGCCCGCCGTGGTGAAGCCGCCGGTGCTCATGGCTCCGTATTCGTCGTTGAGCCGTGTTTTGAAAGTCGGGCTCACTTCCAAGATGCTCGATCAAATGGCGCTCAGCGAACTCGCGCTCTGGACCATGCGCCCGCGCCTCATGTCTGTGCCTGGCGTGGCAAACGTCGCCATCTGGGGTCAGCGTGATAAACAGTTCCAAGTGCTCGTCGATCCGCAGAAACTTCGCGCTGCGGGCGTTACGCTCGATGCCATCACGAAGGCGGCAGGCGATGCCGCAGTGATCAGTGCGGGTGGTTTTATCGACACGCCGAACCTGCGTCTCAGCGTCACGCAGCTCGCACTCATCACCACACCGGAGGATCTGGCGCGAACGGTGGTCGAGTTTCGCAATGGTGCGCCGATTCGTCTTGGCGATGTCGCGGAAGTGAAGGTAGGCCATCCACCGCTCATCGGCGATGCGGTCATCAATGATGGTGACGGCATCCTGCTCATTGTCGAAAAGCAGCCGTGGGGAAACACGCTCGATGTCACCACCGGTGTCGAGAAAGTGCTGGAGGACATGAAGCCCGCGCTGCCCGGCGTCATCATCGACAGCACCATCTTCCGCCCCGCCACCTTCATCCAGCTCTCGATTGATCACCTCACCGAGGCGCTGTGGCTCGGCTGCCTGCTCGTGGTCGTCGTGCTCGCGCTGTTCCTCGGCGACTGGCGCACCACCATCATCAGCATCACCGCCATTCCGCTCTCACTCGCTATCGCCCTGCTGCTGCTTCGCTGGCGTGGCGAGACGATCAACACCATGATCCTCGCCGGCCTCATCATCGCCCTCGGCGAAGTCGTGGATGATGCCATCATCGACGTGGAAAACATCCTGCGCCGCATGAGGCAAAATGCGCAGCTCGCGAACCCGCTGCCGAAGCTGAAAGTCGTGCTCGATGCCTCACTCGAAGTCCGCAGCGCGGTTGTCTATGCCAGCGTCATCATCGTGCTCGTGTTCGTGCCCGTGTTCTTCCTGCCGGGACTCGCGGGCACGTTCTTCAAGCCGCTCGCGCTTTCCTACATCCTCGCCATCACCGCTTCGCTCGCCGTGGCGCTCACGCTCACGCCCGCACTGAGCTTGATGCTGCTCAAAGTGAAGCCTGGCGCTCATCGGGACGCGCTGCTCTCACGCGGCATGAAAGCCATCTATCGCGGCATCCTACCCGTCTTTGCCCGCAGCCCGTGGATGGCACTTTTCATCCTCGCGCTCGCCTTCACCGGCACAGGCTGGGTCTGGCACACGCAGCTCAAAGAGGAGTTCCTGCCCAGCTTTAAAGAGCGCGATTTTCTCATGCACTGGCTGGAGAAGCCGAACACCAGCGTCGAGGCCAGCAAGCGCATCACCAGCGCCGCCGCCACCGATCTCATGAAGGTGCCCGGGGTGCGCAATCAAGGCGCGCATATCGGTCGTGCCGAGGTCGCCGATGAAGTCGTCGGTCCTGACTTCACCGAGTTGTGGATCAGCCTCGATCCCACAGCGCCCTACGACGAGACCATTCATAAAGTGCAGGCCGTCGTCGATGGCTACCCCGGCCTCACCCGCGATCTGCTCACCTTCCTGCGCGAGCGTATTAAAGAGGTGCTCACCGGAGCCAGCGCGAGCATCGTCGTGCGCATCTTTGGGCCTGATCTCGATCAACTCCGCACCCACACCGCCGAAGTCGGTGCGGCGCTCAAAGACGTGCCAGGTGTCAGCGCATTGAAGGTCGAATCCGTGGTGCAGGTGCCGCAGATCACTGTCAAACTGCGGCCTGAAAACGCCGCGCTGCATGGCCTCACCGCCGGACAGGTCCGCCAGGCCGTGACCACGCTCATCAGTGGACGCAAAGTCGGCGAAGTGTATCAAGAGCAGCGCGTCCACGATGTCACCGTCTGGAGCGTGCCAAGCGTGCGGGCCGACTTCACCACGCTGCGCGAGCTGCTCATCGCCACGCCCAGCGGCGGTCATGTGCGCCTCGCCGATGTCGCTGATCTCGCCATCGTGCCCACACCGAACGCCATCAAACGCGAAGGTGCCTCCCGCCGCATCGACGTGACCTGCAACGTCGCCGGACGTGCCCTTGGCGATGTCGCCCGCGAGATCGAAGAACGCATCGGCAAGATTCAATTCACGCGCGGCTATCATCCCGAAATTCTCGGCGAATGGGCCGAGCGCCAGGCCGCGCAAAGCCGCCTCGGTTGGCTCGCGCTTGCTTCTCTCGCAGGCATCCTCGTCCTGCTCTACGCCGACTTCCAATCCTCGCGCCTCGTGCTGCTCATCGCGCTCACACTGCCCTTTGCCCTCATCGGCGGTGTCATGGCCGCGTGGCTCGGCGGTGGCGTGCTCTCCCTCGGATCGCTGGTCGGTTTCGTCACCGTACTCGGCATCGCTGCGCGCAATGGCATCCTTCTCGTCAGCCACTACCGCCACCTAGAAAAGGAAGAAGACCACGCCTTCAGCCTCTCAACCGTTTTGCAAGGCAGCGAAGAACGCCTCATCCCCATCCTCATGACAGCCGCCACAGCCGCGCTCGCGCTGCTGCCGCTCGTCCTTAAAGGAGATGTGCCCGGTAACGAAATCGAACGCCCGATGGCGCTGGTCATTCTCGGCGGATTGGTGACGAGCACGTTGTTGAATCTATTTTTGCTCCCGGCGCTGTATGCACGGTTTGGAAATCAACGTGGCAGATGATCTACAGCCAAGACCTGCGGTTGCTGGCAGATAGCCGATAGCGCATTATGCTGCCCGATCATGTTTCCGACACGCTCTTCCTACTTCTCAGATGCCACCCACTTGCTGCGGTGGACTCTGCTGGCTGTGCCAGTGGCGGTGTTGGCGGGTTCGGCGACGGCATTCTTCCTCTGGTCCCTGGATCAGGTGACGAAACTTCAGTGGGCGCATCCGCAGTGGCTTTGGTTTTTGCCCGTCGGTGGCGTGGTGGTGGGACTCTTGTATCACTACTTGGGTAAAGGCTCCGACAAGGGCAACAACCTGCTGATCGATGAGATTCATGAACCCGGCGGTGGCGTGCCGACACGCATGGCTCCGCTGGTTTTATTCGGCACACTGGTGACACATCTTTTCGGCGGGTCCGCAGGACGCGAAGGCACGGCGGTGCAGATGGGTGGCAGTCTGGCTGACATGCTCGTGCGCTTGTTTCGCCTCGGGCAGGAGAACCGGCGGCTGATGCTGATGTGCGGTATCGCGGCGGGCTTTGGCGCGGTGTTTGGTACACCGCTGACGGGAGCGATCTTTGCCATGGAGGTGCTCGTCATTGGCCGTGTGCAATATGATGCGCTGATCCCGGTGCTCATCGCCAGTGTGGTGGGGGATGCGACCTGCTCCGCGTGGGGAGTTCATCATACGGTGTATCATCTGGATGTGGCGGCGAACGCTGGGTCACATGCTCCGCTGGAAGCGCTGCTGCTCGGCAAGGTGGCGCTGGCTGGCATGGCTTTTGGTTTGGGCGGGTGGTTCTTTTCCGAGCTGACACACTCGATGCAGCGTGGCATTGCGAAGCTGGTGCCGTATGCGCCGCTGCGTCCTGCTCTCGGTGCGGTGGTGGTGATTGCACTGGTGTATGTGATGGGCACTCGTGAGTACTTGGGGCTCGGTGTTGAGGCTCCGCCTGGAGGTCAGGTTTCCATCCTGGCTTCCTTT
>JBIKIA010000396.1:0-4868 GCA_044361885.1 Prosthecobacter sp.
GAACAACGATAACGAACCCTGGCGTGTGGTCTATACGGCGAGCGAGCAGATGCAGCGCTCGCAGATCCTGCAGCGCATTCGCGAACTCGAAGACAAGCTCCGTCATGATCACGCTGACTGGCAGCAACGTCTGGCTACATGGAAGAAGTCGCTCAAACCGCAGCCGAAGTGGACCACACTTCATTTTGAAGACGATCCTTCGGGTGGTGAAAAGGCGCTGCGCCAGCCTGATGGCAGCATCCTTGCCCAAGGTTATGCGCCGACGAAGAGCGAGGTGAAGTTCATCGTGAAGCAAGGTGCTCCACTCAAGATCTCCGCCTTCCGCCTGGAGCTCATGAATGACCCGAACCTGCCCGCCTACGGTCCCGGTCGATCGCAGAAAGGCACCGCTGCGCTCACTGAGTTCAATGCCACGATGAAAATCAATGGTAAGGATACCGCGTTGAAGTTCATCAAGGCCACTGCTGACTTCGGCGAGCCGGAGAACACCCCCATCCCCGGCTTCGCCAAAGATCAGGACAGCGCGAAGGACAAGCGGGTCACCGGCCCCATCTCCTATGCGATTGATGGCAAAGCTGACACCGCCTGGGGCATCGACGCCGGTCCCGGACGCCGCAATGTGCCGCGCAATGCCGTCTTCGTTTTAGAGAAGCCCATTGAGGTCAAAGCAGATGCCGAACTTACCATCGGCCTCAGCATGAAGCACGGCGGCTGGAATAGCGATGACCTCCAAACCATGAACCTCGGTCGCTATCGCATCAGTGCCACCGAGGCCGCTGATGCCGAGGCTGATCTTCTTTACGGCAAGAAGGCCGAGTTCCCCATCTTCCGCGCCACTGTGGCTGAATGGAAACCCATCAACGACGATATCGAAGCGCTGTGGAAACAGCATCCCGAAGGCACGACCACACTCGTTCTGGATGCGCGCGAGCAACCCCGCATGACCAGCATCCTGAAGCGTGGCGACTTCCTCAAGCCTGGAGATCGCGTCAGCACTGGCGTGCCGGCTGCCCTGAATCCTCTGCCGAAGAATGCTGACAGCTCACGACTCACCTTTGCCAAATGGCTCGCCTCCCGCGATGCCCCCACCACGGCGCGTGCCTTTGTGAATCGCATCTGGCAATCCTACTTCGGCATCGGTCTCGTCGAGACACCGGAGGACTTCGGCACTCAAGGCGCGAAGCCGAGCCATCCCGAGTTGCTGGACTGGCTGGCCTGCGAGTTCATGGACCATGGCTGGAGCATCAAGCACCTGCACCGGCTCATCGTCACCAGTCACACCTACCAGCAGGACAGCCGCGTCACGCCTGAGCTGTTGGAAAAGGATCCCTACAACCGGCTGCTTGCCCGTGGTCCTCGCTTCCGAGTGGAGGGCGAAATCGTGCGCGACATCCAGCTCGCCGTCAGCGGTTTGCTGAATCCCGAAGTCGGTGGTCGCGGCGTCATGCCGCCTGCGCCTGAGTACCTTTTCCAAAAGCCTGTCAGCTATGCACCCTTCCCATGGAAGGTGGAGGAGGCGAACCAGAAATACCGCCGCAGTGTCTATGTCTTCCGCCGCCGCAGCACACCTTATCCCTTCCTCAGCACCTTTGATGTGCCGAATGGTGAATCGAGCTGCATCAAGCGCGCCCGCAGCAATACCCCGCTGCAAGCCTTGATGACGCTGAATGAAACCCTCAGCCTCGAAGCCGCCGAGCATCTCGCCAAACGCATGACGGATGCAGCGAAAGGCAACGACAAGACTGCCATCGCCCATGGCTTCCACCTCTGCACCTCACGCCAGCCCACGGAGAAAGAATCGCGCGTGCTGCTGACGCTGCTGAATCAGCAACGCGCCAACACTGCCCCTGAAACACTGGCACCGATGACCACCGTCGCACGAGCCCTGCTGAACCTGGACGAGACAATCACGAAGGAGTGAAGGGGCATCCCTGCCATGCCACTGAGATAGGCCGCGTTCCCTCGTGTTCTAATCTCGAGCCCAGAACCGCACACGACCTGAACTGAGGTCATCGGCATTCTTCCAAGCAAGCATGATGAGCGCTAACGGCGCCAGAATGAGTCCAAAGAAGAACCACAGCCAGGAGGACCGCCGCGTGTACTGAGCCCAGAGAGCGCAGAAGATCCCGGATACAAAGAGCCCAATTCCAGTGTCACGATATTCCTTTTCGAGTTTGCTCAGCTTAGTCTCGATCTGCTGGATCTTGCTGTGAGTCTCCGCCTCAGAAGACTTTTGTTTAGATTCCACTCGCTCAAGTCTTTTCGTGAACTCTGCGTCTGGCCCGCCCTGTGCTGAGGCTGAGGTGGGGCCGAATGATAACAGGGCAAACACGATGAGATGCAGGAAGTATTGCCTGAATACGAAGATGTTTTTCATTCCACATGCTCCACTTTTCATCCTCATGATGACAAGACGAAACGTGGAAAAGTAGAGCGGGCGTGGGGAGCTTGAGACGTCACTCTGCCGAATGACGAAGCAGCGGCGATGGTTTCATGACATGAGTTCTTTGAGCGTCACGTGGGCGAGAGATTCGACGCGCTTCCATGCGCCCGTGAAGTCGAGATGCCGGGTCATGGGGCCGGGGGCGACGACGCAGCGGATGCCTGCGGCGAGGGCGGCGCGGAGGCCATTGAGGGAGTCTTCAAAGATGACGGCTTCTTCAGGGGCCACGCCGAGATTTTCGGCGGCGTGGAGGAAGAGGCTCGGGTCGGGCTTCACCTTGCCGGTGTCATCGACGGTGGAGATGTGGTGGAAGTGATCGTGGAGGCCGAGCTGATCCATCCAGGAGTCGATCCACACGCGTGGGCTGCTGGAGGCGATGGCGATGCGCAGACCGAGGGCGTCGGCCTCTTTTAGAAGATCGGCGACGCCAGGGAGGAGGTGCAAATGCTTGCGCAGTTCGCCTTCGTGGGTCTTGCGGGCGACCTCCACGGCGTCCCAGTCAAAGGCGCGGCCAGTGAGCTGTTCGAGATCGCGTTTCGGGTCATAGACACCGGTGATAAAATCAGTGCCCACAGCTTGGGCGTAGCGCTCCACGGGCAGTTCGTGGCCGTGCTGGTCGAAGATTTCTCTCCAGGTGTGGTAGCCGGTGCTTTCAGTGTCAACGATGAGGCCGTCGAAGTCGAAGATGACGGCGCGGATGGGGGAGGGCATAGGCGGCAATGGAGTGCCGATGAATCACGCGCCAGCCAACTTGTTTTTTAGCGGCGCATGGCGCGCCTCATGACGACGAGGGCGTCTCCAGGCATGAGCATGGCGCTGGAGGTGGGATTGAGATCGGTGTTGCCCTCCTTTCTCAAAATGGCCACGGCGAGCAGTCGCCCGGCGGCCTCGGACTCGACATCGCTGATGCGTCGATGCGCCCAGGGGGATTCCGTGCCGATCTCGATCTCCTCCATGTCGATGCCGAGTTCAGTGAGATGATGCTCAAACTCGACGCGGGATTTGGTATGGGTGCCGAGGAGTTCGCGCGCGTTCGGATGCAGGATGAGATGGGCGATGCGGTCCGCGCCGATGTGCGCGGGCAGCACCACGCGGTTCGCCCCGGCCTGGAGGAGCTTGCGCTCGGTGGAGGGAACTTCACCGCGGGCGATGATTTGCACACCGGGGTTCATGTTGCGCGCGCTGAGCGTGATGAAGACATTGGCGGCATCATTCGGCAGCACCGTGGCGAGCACGCGGGCTCTGGAGATGCCGGCCGCGCGGAGCACCGTTTCATCCGTGGCCTCGCCCTGAAGCGTGAGGCAGCCGGATTCGCGCGCCTCGGCCACACGATCGGGAGCTTGATCCAGGATGACATACGGGATGCCGCCCGCTTCGAGTTGGGCGGCGATCATGCGCCCGATGCGGCCGTAGCCGCAGATGATGGCGTGGTTCTTGAGTTTCTCGATTTCGTTTTCCATGCGTTTGCCTCCGAGTGCTTTTTGGATCTGGGCCTCCGTCAGCCATTGGACGAAGGAACCGGTGATGAAAATGATGCCCGTGCAGCCGAGGACGATGAGGGCCATCGTCCAGGCGCGCAGCCAGGGATCGGTGATGGGCACGACCTCGCCAAAGCCGACGCTGAAGGCCGTGATGATGACCATGTAAAAGGCATCGCTCCACGACCAACCCGCGAGCCGGTAGCCCAGGGTGAAGACCAGCATCACCACGCCCACGAAGATGGAGGCATAGATGAGGTTGGCCTGCGGGCGGCTTTTCGAGATGGGCATGAGGTTGGCTGCCAGATGGCAGAGCCAAAGGCGTGCCAAGGGTGAACCTGCCGTGGTTTCCTCAGGAAAGGCGCAGGGGTCACTTCATGAAAGACGGTGCTGTCCTGTCAAGAATCGGCTCCTGAACCTTTCTTGCCTGGGCATGGCTTCGACTTGTCTAAATACTGGAATCTCGCCATTTGAATCACCTGACCCCTTTTACGGCCAATCTTCCTGGGGTGGCTCCCGAGTCTTTAAAAACTGGAATCTTGCCATTTGAAACACCTGACCCCTTTCAGACCCCTTTCAGATTGGTAGTTGTGTTATACCTTCTCCAAGCAGTCTCTTCACCTGGGCAACTGGAATAACTGTATAGCTTACAGTCCTATTCACGTCGATGAACCGATCCGGATCTAAAAAATTATACTTCCAGCGTCGATACAGAATAGACCTCCTCTTCCTCAGATACTCCAGAATGCCAGCCGTTTCACGAGTGACCTGCATCGGCCCGAATGGTTCTGATCCTGACTTAGTAGTGGAAATGAGAATTTTGGCACTAGCTGAATAAAGAAACAAATGCTTCGTGCCCGTGTGGAGGTTGTGCGTCAATAGCTGGAAATCAGTTCCATATTCCTGCATCAGTAGATGGAGGTGTTTTTTGGTGAACGCATAGACCG
>JBIKIA010000477.1:0-4083 GCA_044361885.1 Prosthecobacter sp.
TTGCCGACGAGATCGAGCTGGCCACCAGCAGCGTGTTTTACAAAAACGGCATCATTGTCTGCGCCGCGCCCGATGTCTGGTTCTTCGAGGACACGAACGGCGACGACAAGGCAGACAAGCGCACGAAGCTCTACACCAACCTCGGCAATCGCGACACGCACGCCGTCATCAACAACATGCGCTGGGGCCTCGACGGCTGGGTTTATGCCACGCACGGCTATTCGAGCACCGATGACGTGAAGTCCGGCGATGGCAGCAAGGGTTTCGGCCCCATCGGAGCCGGTGTCGTGCGCTTCAAGCCGGACGGCAGCGCCTTCGAGCAATACGCCTCCCGCGGCGGCAACACCTGGGGTCTCGACATCACCAGCGACGGCCAGGTTTTCTACACACAGCCCACGAGCGGCAATCACTTCATCCACGTCGTGCTGCCGGAGTATGTGCTCGCCAAAGGCAAGCTGCCCGGCGTCATGGGCACGAACGGCATGCTGCCGAAAGAGCCGACGTATCCCGCCATGCATTGGGAGCAGCAGGCCTATGTGCAGATCGACCAGGTCGGCAGCTACACCGCCGCCGCCGGTTGCGCCATCTATGAAGGCGGTGCCTGGCCCGCGAAGTGGAACTACGGCTACTTCACCACCGAGCCCACGCTGAACATCGTCAGCCACTTCATGGTCGAGCCCGATGGCGTCACCTACAAAGCGAAGCGCGAGCCCGGTCGCGAGCAGACCGAGTTTATCCGCAGCAAGAACCTCTGGTTCCGCCCCATCGAGAATCGTGTCGGCCCCGATGGCGCACTTTACATCGTCGATTTCTGCAATCAGGCCGTCATTCACAACGACACCCGAGGCCCCACCCACGGCCCCGCCAACGCCGCCGTCCGCCCCGACCGCGATCACTACTACGGCCGCATCTGGAAGGTGCAGCACAAGGAGGCGAAGGCTCCGAAAAAAGTCGAGACTGTGACTCGTGGAGCGGTGCCAGCACAAGGCAGTAAAGCTCTGCGGGCCTACGAAGCCGCCAAAAAAGCCGCAAACGCCGACAAGCTCCTCCAAGACTTCGCCGCCGCTCAAGACGACTGGACCCGCAGCGCTCTCATCGCCGCCGCTGCTGACAAACCCGCCGAAGTCATCGCTGCTGCGCTTTCTTCATCTTCTCCGGAGTCGCTGTCCAACTTCGTCAGCGCTCTTCTTCCCGCCGCACTGCCCGCGAATGCCGAAAAACTCATCACCGCCTGCGCCAATGCCGATGCGAAAGCTGATCCGATCAAGAACGCCATCCTGAGCTTGATGGCTGCAGATGCTTCTCGGCTTGGGGGAATGCCTCTGAATTTGGTGAAGCCGATGCAAACGCTCCTCAATTCCGCTGGCACCAGCTTTGCAGCATATCGTCTCGCCCAAACATGGGAAAGCGATGACCATCTTAACGGAGACATGAGTGTTTTGCAGGAAGGCTGGTTGGCTGAACTCAAATCACCCGAATCGAAAGACGAACGGCGAATCGAAATCTGCCAAGCCTTGGGAGGTGAGGCTGTTGATGCTTACATTAAGTCAACACTTGCAGACACTACTGCCTCTGACTCTTTGCAGGGGTCTTTAGTGGATGTCCTCGGTGCTCGCGCCGATGACAAACTCGCCAAGCTAAACGAGGTGGTTCCGACCCTCAAAGGTGCTCAGTTTAACAAAGCTTTTGAGCATATCATCAAACGCCCCGAGGCCACCGGAGCCCTGCTCGATGCCGTGAAGGCCGGAAGCATCGACCGCGCGATTTTTGCCCCCGGCGATGTCGCACGTCTGCGCTCGCATCCGAACAAACAAATCGCCAAACGCGCGAACGACCTCTTCAAGGTCAACAACGCCGCGAAGGATGCCATCATCGCCAAACTCGTGCCGGAGGTCGAGAAGCCCGGAAACGCCGCTCAGGGCAAAATGCTCTTCACCGCCGCCTGCGCCATCTGCCACAAGCTGGGCGACATCGGCGTCGCCGTCGGCCCGCCGCTCGATGGCATGGGGGCGCATGGCCCCGCTGAGCTGCTCGTTCACATCGTCGATCCGAACCGCGAGGTCGATCCCAGCTTCTGGGCCTTCAACATCACCACGAAGAAGGGCGAGACGCTCGTCGGCGTCGTCACCAGTGAAAACAGCGCCACCGTCACGCTCGCCACGCAGGTCGGCCTGCGCGAGATCGCGAAGAGCGACATCGACAAGCGCGAAAACACCCGCCGCAGCCTCATGCCGGAAGGTCTCGATGCGCTCGGCCCCGAGCCGCTGCGCGACATCCTCGCCTTCATCTGCGGCGATGCGATGAAGCAGTTCCGCATCCTCCACCTCGCCGATGCTTTCACCGCCGACAGCCGCGACGGCCTCTTCGCCAGCTCCGATCCTCGCGGCGGCCAGGTGAAGCTCACCAAGTTCGGCAACGTGAAGGTCGAAGGCGTGCCATTCTTCATCCAGGACCCCACGAAAAGCTCCACTGGCGGCAATTTGATCGTCCTCAAAGGCGGCCCCGGCAAAGACAACCACTCGCAGACCTTCCCCGCGAAGGCCGAAGTGGCCATCAACGTCGCCGCGAAGCGTCTGCAACTCCTCAGCGGCGTCTCCGGCTGGGGTTTCCCTGCCGTGCGTGACGAAGCGCCCGCGCTCAAAGCCACCGTCGTCTATGAAGGCGGTGAGAGGGAGGAATTCACCTTCCTCAACGGCATCCACTTCAGCGATTACATCCGCCCCGTCGAAGTCCCCGGCTCCAAAGGCATCGAAGGCCTCGCCGATGGCCAAGAGCCGCGCCTCCTCACGCTCGAACTCACGAAGAAAGGCATCGCGAAGACACTCATCCTCGAAAGCCCCGCCGAAAACAAAACCCCGCCCGTCATCATCGCCATCACCGCCGACATCGAAGGCAAAGGCCCCGCTCCGCTGAATGCCGACGTTTCCAAACGCCCGACGCCTGCCAAAGGCAAAGGCAAGGCCAAAGCTGCCGCTCAAGTCGGTCCCGCCGCCCCTGATTCGCCCAAACAGGGTGGCCAGGGCGATGGCCCGCTCGTTCCCGCTGCCCCCGTGAACTGGGAAGCCGGTAAAACGCGCATCCTCGTCATCGGCGGCGGTTCCTCACACAACTTCGCTGAGTTCTTTGGCAAAACGGATGTCGCCACGCTCAAAGCCGCCGGTTTCACCGTCCACTACACCGAAGACCGCGACCAAGCCGCCACCGAGCTGAAGAACGCCGACGCCGCGATCATCAGCGTGAACCGCAAATTCTTCGACACCGCTGCGTATCGCAAAGCCCTCTTCGACTTCGCCGCCGCAGGCAAAGGCATCGTCATGCTCCACCCCGGCACCTGGTATGGCTTCGCCGGCTGGCCAGAGATCAATCGCGACATCGTCGGCGGCGGTGCTCGCGGCCACGACAAGATTCACCCCTTCGACGTGAAGGCCGTGAAAGCCGATCATCCCGTGATGAAGGACGTGCCTGCGAGCTTTACCGTCGAAGACGAACTCTATTACGTGAACGCTGAGCCCGATAAGATCCCCGAGGGCACCGCCGCCATCGAAGTCCTCGCCGAAACGAGCAACAGCGACAAATACCAAAAGCCGCATCCGAGCGTTTGGATCACAAAACACCCGAAAGCCAAAGTCGTCGGCCTCGCCCTCGGCCACGACGCCCGCGTGCATGACCTGAAGCCCTACCAGCAGCTTCTCATCAACGCTGCGAAGTGGAGCAGTGGGAAGTAGAAGAATCCTGCCGACAATGACGAAGCCCTCAGATCCCTTCCGGGGCTTGAAGGCTTCTTTCTTTGGGTGCGTTGGTTCACTGCAAGTCATCACGGCTCACAGCCGTTCACCGTCCCGCCATGCGCCGTCTTCTTTTTCTACTCTCCTGCACTTCCCTCACCTCCTTTGCCGACTGGCCTCAGTGGCGCGGGCCGAACCGGGATGGCGTCTCCACAGACACCTCACCCATCGCTGAGAGCTTCCCCGAGGCAGGTTTGAAGAAGGTCTGGGAGAGCGATTTCATCCCCAGTGATCACTACGGCGGTCACGGCAGCCCCGTCGTCGCTGGTGAGCAGGTCATCATGTCCGTCGTCTGGCA
>JBIKIA010000101.1:0-11741 GCA_044361885.1 Prosthecobacter sp.
ATCGACAGTGAGGTCATGCAGCAGATGAACTACCGTGGCGTGACGCCAGAACTGATGAAGAAGATGGAGGAGACGCGCCTAAATCTGCCAGCCATGCGTGGGGCAAAGTTTGATGAATGGATGCTGGCCTGGCGCAACGAAAACCTGACTCCGAAGGAAGACATCAGTCTTGGCAAATGGGCCGAATCACGTTTCAAAGCGGGCAAGACGGCTCTGCCGCTTGAAGAACTCGCCCGCGTCTCCAAGCGCGAGGGCAAACCTTTCGCCAATGCGGATGAGTTCAAGAAATGGCTGGAGGAGGAGAAATTCTCCCAGCCCGTGAAGGACAAGCTGCTCGCCGCTGTGCCGAACACGATCAAGGTGGGCAAAGACGTGGTCGTCTGTCTGGATATCAACACGGGCAAGCAGATGTGGAAGTTTGAAGCCGAGGGCAAGCCCACCGGACGCAGCTCCAGCAGCACAGCCGCTGTCGTGGATGGAAAGGTCTTCGCCGCATGCAGCACGCACTTTTACTGCCTCGATCAGAAGGATGGAAAACAGATCTGGAAAGCGCCCCTGCCCGCCAACGGCCCCGCAGCATCTCCCTTGATCGTGGGTGATATGGTGTACATCGCCGCTGGTCGCGCCCAGGCTTATGCTGTGGCTGACGGGAAACTGCTGTGGGAGCAAAAAGACGTCCGCAGTAACACAGGCAGCCCCGCTTGGTGGCAGCCGACATCGGGTGATTCTGCCCTGCTCATGGTAGGTAATAACAGCGTCTATGGCGTCTCACCCAAGGACGGCAAAGTGCTCTGGGAGGTCGAAGGCGGCGGCCAGTCCACCCCGGTGACTCACGGCGACTGGCTCGTCATTTACAGTGGGGCGAAGGACGTGGGCCTGCGTGCCTACCAGTGGCAGAAAGACGGCCCACCAAAGGCCGTGTGGTCACACTTTTGGGTCACCATGCGCTACAGCGGCAGCCCCATCATCTATGAAGGTCATGTCTATCTCATGTGCGGTGGCAAGCACCAGTGCGTCGAGCTGGCCACGGGCAAAGTCAGTTGGCTGGAGAACGAAGTCCAGAGCACCATCACCTCCCCCATCCTCGCCGATGGCAAGCTGATGGTCTTCGAGAACAATGGCACCCATCTCCGCATGGTCAAAGCCGCCCCGGATGGCTACCACCAGCTCGCCCGTCCGAAAATCGAAGGCATGGGCTGCACCTCCCCCGCGCTCAGCAACGGCAGGCTCATCGTCCGCCAGCGCGAGAAGTTGGTGTGCTTTGATCTTCGTCCTGAGAAGTGAAGTTCTGGAGTTCGGAGCCACGGCTTTAGGCGGGATCTTTGAATCAGGCAGTCTCGAAAGACTCCTTGAGTCGCAAGGCAGGGTTCCAAACTCGACATTGCCCGGCGAAATGTTTGGAATACCGGTTCAACGGGCGGCCTTTCAGGGCTGTCTGACTTCCACGGCACTTCCGCCGTGATGTCCCTGTCACTTCTCCTGCCGCATGAAACGCCTTCTCCAAGGCTCACTCGGGCTGGCTGCGATTGCAGCGGCAGGGCTGTGCCTGTGGTGGATGACCGGGCGTGGAGATGATGCCGCATTGTCTGGTTCCAAACCGCAAGATCGTCAGAGCGTGAAGACGGCCCCAGCTTGGCGCGCGCAGCGTAGCGGACTGGGGCAGGGGAGACAGATCGAGGATCGATTCGATGGACGAGAGATTTTGGATCAGCGGGAGACGGTGATGAAAACGGAGACGGGCACATCACACGTGCGCCGGGTGCGCCTCGTGCGGGATGCGTCCCTCAAATATCCGCTCGTGCGCGTGGAAGATGAACTCGTGCGCTCTGCTCAGGGTGACAAACTCGTGCGCCAAAATGCGATGGTCGGTGATCACGTCATGGTGAAGCTGCGGAACCCGAAGATGACCGAGGCGGAACTGCTCGCCCTGCTTGGTGACGGAGCGGCGTCCGTGCGAAAACGGATGCCTGCTTCTGGTCTGTGGTTGGTGGCCTTCAGCGAGCCGAAGCTCGACACGGTGCCGCGCGCTGTCTCGCGCCTGTCGAAGCTCAAAGATCACATCCTCGTGGTGGAGCCTGACCATATCATGACTGCTCAGGCGTCGCCGAATGATGCTTCGTTCTCCACGCTATGGGGCATGCACAATACTGGTCAGTCTGGTGGCACCACGGATGCAGACATTGATGCACCCGAAGCTTGGGATTTGAGCACAGGAAGCCACAGTGTGATCGTGGCGGTGATCGACACGGGCATTGATCAAACCCACCCAGATCTCATGGCGAATCTGTGGACGAATCCAGGCGAAATCGCCGACAATGGCATCGACGATGACAGCAATGGTTATGTCGATGATATTCGCGGCTGGGACTGGGTGAACTCGGATAACAATCCCAACGACGACAACGGCCACGGAACGCATTGCGCGGGAACCATCGGAGGTTCTGGAAACAACGGGACGGGTGTGAGCGGAGTATGCTGGGAGGTGTCGCTCCTCGGATTGAAGTTTCTGAACTCAGCGGGCATTGGTTATGAGTCCGATGCCGCAGAGTGCACAGCTTACGCTACCGGCCTCGGTGTCACTCTGACTTCGAATTCTTCCGCGGGCACGAGCTACCCCCAGTCCATGAAGGACGCGATTGATGAGGCTCATGCCGCAGGAATCCTCTTCGTGGCAGCGGCGGGAAACAACGCCTCGAACATCGACCTTTTCCCCGAGTATCCGGCGGCTTACGACAGCCCGAACATCCTCTCTGTGGCTGCCACGACGCGGACCGATGGGATGGCCTCGTTCTCCAACTTTGGCCTGACATCCGTGGATCTAGCTGCGCCTGGAAATGAGATTTACAGCACGATTCACAATGGTGGTTACGGCCTGAAAAATGGCACTTCCATGGCTGCGCCACACGTGGCTGGAGCCTGTGCTTTGCTCAAAAGTTACAAAGCCGGGCTTAGCCATCTGCAAGTGCGGGAGATGATACTCAGCACGGTGAATCCGCTGCCAGCCATGACTGGCAAGACCGTTACCGGTGGACGACTGAATCTCTACAATGCCATGCTCGCCAGCGATGACTTACTGGCGACACCTACCGGTGTTCTGAATGCCAGCGGGCCGATTGGTGGTCCTTTCACTCCTACTACTCAAACCATAACGCTGACGAACCACGGTGCATCACCACGATCCTGGACGGCTGACGTGACTGGCTCATGGATCACTCTTTCACCTGCCAGTGGAACTCTCGCGGCAGGTGAGAGCACACAGATCACGGTCAATGTTAATACCAACGCAAATCAACTGCTCGCTACGACACACACCGGCATCGTGACTTTCACCAGCATATCTACTGGCCGCATTCAGACCCGGGCGATCTCGCTGGAAGTCAGCGCCGCACCTGTCTTCAGCACAAACTTGGAAAGTGATCCTGGCTGGGCACGCACGGGAGAATGGGCTTATGGAACGCCTCTCGGCCAGGGAGCCCTAAGTTTTGGCAACCCTGATCCAGTCGCAGGAGCAACAGGCACAAAGGTCTTCGGCATCAATCTTGCCGGCGATTATGCCGTGAGTAGCAGCACGCCGCAGTATCTCACCGCAGGCCCGTTTAGCCTGAGTGGACGACACGGCACCAAGCTGCGCTATCAACGCTGGCTGAATGCCGATTACCAGCCCTGGGTGATCACGAACGTAGAGATTTCCACCGATGGCTCCAACTGGGACATGGTCTGGCAGAACGACATCAATACACCACGGGATGAAGAGTGGACTTTCGTGGAGCATGATCTCGCGTCGCTAGCTGATGGTCATAGTCAGGTCTTTGTGCGCTGGGGACACACGGTGACAACGCCAGATGCCTATCCTCAGTCGGGTTGGAATCTGGATGACATTGAAGTTCACGCCGTGCCTGACAAACAGTTGCGCTTGATTCTTCCCAACGCGCTCACGGAAGGTGGAGTCACAGGCACAGCGAGGGTGATGGTGGCTCCTGCACCTAATGGCGATCTGGTGATCGCGCTTGCCTCGAACAGGCCAGGGGAAGAGATCATCTTCCCTTCGACGGTGACGATTCTTTCCGGTCAGACTGAGGCCGCCTTTAGCGTGACGCCGATGAACGATACGCGCATCGATGGCACGCAGAGTGTGACTGTGACCGCCACTGCCGCCAGCTGGCCAAGCTCCAGCACTACGATTCGGGTTCATGACAATGAAGCCACGACGCTCACGCTCAGTCTTCCCGCCAATGTGCTCGAAGGTTCACCTGCCATCTCAAATCAAGCGCGGGTGAGCATTCCGAACGCTGCCGTGGTGCCTGTTGAGGTGGCGCTGAGTTCCAATGATACGGGTGAGGTAGATGTGCCCGCCACGGTGGTCATTAACCAAGGGCAGACGCAGGCATTTTTCACGCTCACCATGCCGGAGGACGATTTGATTGATGGCACACAAAACGTGTCCATCACCACCAGTGTCACCAACTGGCCTCTGGCCAATGCGCCGCTTCAAGTGTTGGACAATGAAGCCACTCAGCTCGCGGTTTCGCTGACCTCGCCGACCTTGGAAAGTGCTGGAGTCGTCGCCGCTGGTGGTGTGGTGAGTGTGGCGGGAAGGCTGGTGAATGCGCTAACGGTGACGCTAATCTCCAATGACTCCTCGGAATTGATCGTGCCATTGAGTGTGCAGATCCCAGCAGGTGCGAGCGAGTCCGTCTTTGATCTGAATCTAGTGGATGATGCACTGGCGGATGGGAATCAAAATGTGCCCGTAACTGCCACGGCGGCTGGTTTTGCCACGGGCTCGGGCATCATGATTGTGAGTGATGATGAGCAGCCTGCTCTGCCGGTGAACCCATCTCCAGCGCACCTCAATTCGCCCACTCATCCCGAGACTGACTTGGCCTGGAGTTACGATAGCGTAAGCGGTGGTGCACCAGACAGCTATGATGTCTTGTTTGGCACACTACCAGTACCTGCAGAACTCGTGGGCAATGTGGAATCTGCGGTGCTGACTTTACCGAGACTGGAGCCGGGAGTGACCTATTATTGGCGTGTCATCGCACGTCGGGGTGCACAGATTCGCGCTGGGCCGGTGTGGAGCTTCACGGTGCCACCCGTGGGTACGGTGCATCACTTCGGCTGGTCGGATGTGCCTGCTGCTGCCGCGCGTGGCAGTGCCTTCACGAGCCGTGTCACGGCTTATGATGAGTGGGACAATGAAATCGTCGGATTCACGGGGCCGTTGACGCTTTCCGCCCATGCCCAGGCTGATCCAACTACAACGGGCACCGGCACCTACACGTGGTTTTATCCACTTGCCGCCTACTATCACGATGCGCGGATGCAGAGCATCTACACGCCTGTGGAGATCGGTTCTGCGGGGCGTCTGACTTCGCTTGCGCTTGATGTTGCGAAGCTGCCGGGACAGATTCTGAAGGACTTCACCATTCGTCTGAAGCACACCAGCCGTGCGAGCTATCCCTTCAATGAACGTACCTGGGAAAGCGATGGTTGGGTCACCGTTTTCAGCGGCAATGTCACGCTTTCATCCCTCGGTTGGAACTCGGTCAACTTCACCACATCCTTCGACTACGACGGTTCGATGAACCTAATGGTCGATGTCAGCTTCAACAACAACGACTACTCGAGTGACGGCACTGTGCGCAGCACCATCACCACGTTGAACCGTACGCTGAGTTTCCGCACGGACAGCGCCTTTGGCGCCCCTTTGACCTGGGCAGCAGCGCTGCCGCAAGGAGCATCCTCCAACACTCTGCCGAATCTCCGCTTTGGCCGCGCTGAGACTGAGCTGGCGATGACTCCCGGAACGAGTGGAAGCTTTGTTCATGGCTCGTGGAGTGGAAATGTCACGATACAGAACGCAGCGGAAGATGCCTGGCTCAAGGCCGTGCTTCCGGCGAACTCGGCGATCACGGGGTTGTCATCACGGATTGACGTCGTGGCGGTGAATGACCTCGTGCTCGCTATAGAGCCGCTATTTACCGGCGGCAGCAGCAATACAGTTTCATGGGCTGCGCTTGGTAGTGGCTATGAGTATGAGGTGCAGCGCGCCACCGTCAGCAATTTCAGTGATGCCGCCTCCACGGGCTTCATCACCGCTGTTCAGCAAAGCTACTCCAGTCTCACTGACGGCCAGCTCTATCACTACCGTGCACGAGCTCGCGCTGCAGGGCTTACGGGTGCGTGGTCGGAGCCGCAAAGGTCAACGCAGGATGCCACAGCTCCGTCGCTGGTGCTGACTCCGGGCACGGGTGGCGTGGTATTACTAGATCACCTGATTCTGCAAGGCAGCGGCACGGACATGAGTGGCATCGCCTCAGTTACAGTGAATGGCGGTGGTGCCTCTTCGGCAGATTCCTTTGCCACCTGGACTCAAACCCTGACATCACTGACCGATGGTACGAACTCCTTTACCATCAGCGCCAGTGATAATGCCGTGCCACCGAACACGCGCACGGAAACATGGAGCATCCTACGTCTCGCTGATCCTGTAGCAGATGTGGACGCCAACGGAGTCGGCGCCCTCCTCGATTATGCCTTCCATGCCAGTACCACCGGCATGAGTGCGCTCCCTCAAACTGGCGCAGCAATGGATGGCGGCACAGGTTGTCGCCATCTTACCTTCAGCTATCGCCGCCTTCTCTCGAATCCATCCGCCGTACAATATCATCTCGAAACATCCACGACGCTTGCCGCATGGCAGCTTGCAGGATCGAATGCAGAAGAACTCAGTGTCACGCCAACAGGCGATGGCGTCACCGAGACAGTCAGCGTCAGGATTGTGCCAGCGATGGATGTTGGAATTCCGATGTTTATCCGTCTGCGGGTGGAGGTGCCGTAGCAGACCTCACCCGCATGATAGCAGTCTCAGTGTGCCGTGGCCTTCTCTGATCCGAGTCCAGTGTGAGCACGAACCGTGAGTTCAGCGAACTTGGCTTCAGCTTCAGGATCGCGCGGAGTCAGGATGGTGCCGAGGAAGCCGGCGAGAAAGCCGAGTGGAATACTGACGATGCCTGGATTCTCCAGAGGGAAGATGGCCCCTGTTTTCCCAAAAATTCCATTCGGGCTGATGAGGATCAGGCCGATGGCGGAGATCAAACCTGTGGCAAGGCTGGCTACGGCACCCGAGGTGTTAAACCTCTTCCAAAAGACGCTAAAGATGATTACTGGTAGATTCGCGCTTGCCGCGACAGCAAAAGCGAGTCCGACAAGGAAGGCGGCGTTCACACTTGGGCCGAGGAAAATGGCGAGTCCGATGCTAACGGCTCCGACCACAAAGGCTGTGATGCGGGCAACCTTCACTTCCTGACCAGGGCGATTTTCTTTGCCGTGATGCAATACATTGGAATAGAAGTCATGGGCAAATGAGGCTGAAGCGCTCATGGTCAGACCGGCGACGACGGCGAGGATGGTGGCGAAGGCTACGGCGCTGATAAATGCGAAAAAGAGTTCGCCGCCGAGTTCCTGAGCGAGGAATGGGGCAACCATGTTTGGATTGGGTTTGCCCTCTGCGGTCATGATAATGGCTTTCTTCAGGATCGTGGCCGCACCAAATCCGAAGAAGGTCGTCATGATGTAGAAGACGCCGATGATGGCCATGGCCCAGACGACACTGGAGCGGGCCGTTTTGGCATCCGGCACGGTGTAAAAGCGTACAAGGATATGAGGCAGTCCAGCAGTGCCCAATACCAGTCCAAGACCCAGTGAAACAAGGTCTAATGGTCCCCAAGGGCCGGCGACAGCAACGCCAAACTTGAGTCCAGGTTCCAGGAGATTCTTGGGTTCGGCGGTGCCGGCATAGTCTGCTTTGGAGACGGCATTGAAGAACGAGGTGAAGCTGAAGTCGTGATACTGGAGTACGAGGTAACTCAGTAGAATGGCACCAGCCATGAGCAGCAGCGCCTTGATGATCTGCACCCAGGTGGTGGCCAACATGCCGCCGAAGACGACGTACACGAGCATCAGCACACCCACACCGATCACAGCAGGTGCGAACTCGATGCCGATCAATCCTTTGATAATGCCACCAGCCCCTACCATCTGCGCGATCATGTAGAAGGTGGAGACGGTCAGTGTGCTGAGCGAAGCCATGGCACGCACGGGGCGTGGTGAAAGGCGGTAGGCCAAAAGGTCAGCCATGGTGTACTTGCCTGCATTCCTCAGCGGTTCGGCGACGACGAGCAAGACGGTGATGTAGGCGACGAGGAAGCCGACGGAATACATGAAGCCGTCATAGCCCGAGAAACAGATCATCCCAGAGATGCCGAGGAAGGAGGCGGCGCTCATGTAGTCACCGGCTACGGCGAGACCATTTTGCCAGCCGGTGATGCTGCGCCCGGCGGCGAAGTAGGCACTGGCTCCAGTGTTCTTTTTTGCGGCCCAGAAAGTGATCAGCAACGTGAGGGCCACGAAGCCGAGGAACATGATGAGAGAGATGGACATGAGGGAAAACGCTGAAGGGGAAGAACGGGAGGCTTGGATCAATGCTGGTCGCTGATGACGCTGGCGGCGGATTTGTCCCAACCGGTGGCTGCGCGGACGTACACAAAGGCCATGATCCAAGCCATGAAGAACTGCGAGAGCGCGAAGACGTAGGCGATGTTCACTTCACCCCAGACCCTCTTTTTCATCAGGTCGGGGAAGTAGCCGACGAGGATGGGCAGGGCCAGGTAATAGGACATAAAGAAGATGGTGGCACCGATGATGAAGCGGGCCTTCTTCCTGATGAGGGCGCGGAATTCGGGCTTCGCTTCGAGGCGTTCCCAATCAACGGGGGATTTTTGGTCGGACATGGGCGCGGAGGCTAGGGGATCAGGCCTAGCGTGGCAAGAAGGGAAATCTGCCTGAATATGATCCGACCATTAATGTATGTTTTTCTGGCTTGCCCTGAATAAGCCAACCCCGAGTGCCGGATGCAACTCGTGATACTATTGTCTCCGCCCGCCGTAGCGAAGCCCTCCAGGACGAAGACGCCTCCTATGCGGTTAATCCAGTCGATTGTTTCACAGAATCCCGCATTCGCGGAAACTGAAGTAGGGCAGTGCGCGGCCTTCTGCAGGACTGCCGATGATCATGTGGTCGCAGAAGGTGAGGCCTAAGAGATCGGCGGCTTCTTTTAAGCGGCGCGTGAGACGCTTGTCGGCATCGCTGGGGGAGGGATCGCCGGAGGGATGGTTGTGAATGAGGATGAAAGCGGGGGCTCGGTGGGCGAGCACTTTGGTGACGATCTCACGCGGGTGGGCGCTGGATTCGTTGATCGTACCGCGGAAGAGTTCTTCATGGCGGATGAGGCAGAGGCGCTGGTTGAGAAGCAGGATGCGGACGGACTCGTAACTTAGTGCCTGCATTTCGGCACCGATGTACCGGTAGGTTTGTTCGGGTTTTTCCAGCGGCACTTCGCGTGCGGCGGCCTGCTCGGCACGGCGCCCAAGTTCAAAAGCGGCGGCGAGATGGGCGGCCTTTGCAGGGCCGAGGGCGCGCATGTGGGCGAGTTCACCAGCTTCGATGCGGGAGAGATTGCGCAGTGATCCCTGCTCACGAAGAAGACGCTGGGCTACTTGCAGGGCGTTCTCGCCTTTGACGCCGGTATTGATGAAGATGGCGAGCAGTTCCGCATCTGAGAGCGCCCCGGCACCTAGCCGCAGCAACCGCTCGCGCGGGCGGTCATCTTCGGGCATGTCGTGGATGCGGGACATTCTGGCACGTGATCAAATGGGACTTTAATATCTTACTGCATTGCCATTTGGACCAAGAAGGTGGCTCCAGGTCAAGAATGGAGTCGCGTTTTGCCCAGACAAGATAGCCACATTCGATGCCGTTGCGCTAAGCTTATGCAGCGAGGCTGAGTCCACTGATGCCCATGAGCCGAGTTTCAGAGGCGTCTTTCGCCATTTCACCGAGACGGCGGTGCGTCCAGACATCAGCCGGTGAGTTTTCCTGATCATCGAAAAGCAGCAGTGCGGTATCATCCGTCTGGCCTGGAAAGGGCAGCCCCCATGCGGGTCGGGTGGTAAAGATCTCGTCGAGCTCCACCTCGTCCCAGTCGCCTTTGGACAGGCCGGGCGTCATCCAGACGGTCAGGGTACTGTCGATCCGTGCACGAAGGCTAGCTGTGCCGCCATACAGGAGGATGGGGCCGTGGTCTTTGTTCTTTTTGTAGATTTCGGCGTCCTGGGTGCAGCGTGCGATGCCGTCGGCGATCTTCCAGTCTCCACGACCGGCGCGGCGTTCTTTGAGCTTTGGATCGGTGAAGTTGTCTTTGAAATCGGTGGCGAAGACTTGGGTGGCGAGGAGGGCGAGGAGTGAAAAGAGGATTTGTGTGTGTTTCATAGTGGCGTTTGTGGTGGCTTGGCTTTCGGAGTCGCTGCAAAGCAATTTCCTAGCAGTCAATTTTCTAGTAGTCGCTCACCCAGCCGCGCCGGCACCCGACTGAAGATATCGACGCTGGGAATTTTAGTCATGGCGCGAGGTATCCGAGTTCACTGGAGCCGCGACGCCCTCGTCTCTGATAGGAAATTGCTTTTTCGGGTGACTGGTCGGGTTGGCCCTGGAGGTTGCGCGGAGAGGGGATGTGAGGGGTGCTGGCTTCGCATAAGCAGCCTCACGTCGAAACACCAAACCAGCCGCGATTGACTTGGAAGTCCACGTTGCCGGTGGATTGGGCTTGGGGGCGTTGTTGGGTGGTCCAGACGCGGGAGAGGGTGGTGAGGATGGCGACGGCGCGTTGCTCGGAAGGGAGGTGGGCCAGATTTTGGTCGCCGGGACTACTAGAGGAGTCGGAGGCGATTTGGACGGTGGAAATAAAGGGATGTCCTTGGACAGGACGGGTGCTGTCGTGGACGAGGAAGAGGTTGGCGCCGGATGATCCCATGCCGCTGAAGGATTCGATGAGGTGATCGCCGCTCATGGCCATGACGTGCAGTCCGCGATGCTGGATGATCTCGCCGTAGGACAGGGTGGTGTGGTGTGATGCGACGAATAGCGCCGATGTGAAATCGGCGGAGCGAAGCAGCGGCGATGTTTCGGGGATGATCACGGAGCCGCCGCTGGCGACGATGGATGCGGCCACTGTTGCCAATGCGGTGGCGGTTTCGGCTGGCACGTCGCCTTGCGCGGTGAGGCCGAGGCAGAGCGTGGATTGGCGGGGTGATTCGCAGGCTGGAGAAGACGCAAACCAGTTCGTCACTTTCTCCGTCACGCGGTCGATGCCGCCATCGAGCTGGATGCTGGCGAAGCCCATCGCGGTGTGATCGATACCGTGAGAGCCGAGGAAATTGCGAATGGCGTCGTTGTGCGTTTTTTCGCAACCATGTTCGAGCAGGAGCACGCGCTCGGAGAGCGGATGCACGGCATAGCCGGCGATGGTTTGCTCAAGAATATCGATGGCTTCACCGGAAACGCCGCAGCCCTCGGTGTGCGGCAGTGCCACGTATCGCGACTCTACAGTCGGGCGGTTTGCATCGAGCTTGTCGGCGATCATGCGTGCGATTTGGCCGGCGCACAGACTGGTGGGGATGATCAAACGAATGCGATTCGCTGCGGCGGAGGGTTGTCGTAGTTCGTTAGGCAATGAAGGCGTGTTGGGATTTGCTTTGCACGCTACCGGCACGCCATCGGGCTTCAGGCGATCCTGTTTCGGCGTTGCCGCTGTGTTTGCCGTCTGCCGCCATTCACGCCAAAGCTGGGCCTGCGAGTGTCCGGCGCGTTCACCGACACTGCGGCGGCCGGAGGCGATGTCG
>JBIKIA010000554.1:0-3596 GCA_044361885.1 Prosthecobacter sp.
AAAAACCGCCGTGATCCCAACGCCGATCTTCAAAGACGGCCAGGTCTTCGTCGCCGCCGGTTACGGTGTCGGCTGCAAGTCCGTCAAAATCGGCGCAGGCAACAGCGTCGAGACTCTCTACGAAAGCACCGACATGGTGAACCACCACGGCGGCGTCATCCTCGTCGATGGTCACATCTACGGCTACAACGACAAGGCGGGCTGGACCTGCATGGACTTCAAGACGGGTGCCGTGAAGTGGACGGAAAAGAAATCCCTCGGCAAAGGTGCGATCCATTACGCCGACGGTTCCTTCTACCTCCTGGAAGAAAAGACCGGCACCGTGGTGCTGATCAAAGCCAGCCCGCGTGGCTGGGATGAGCAAGGCCGCTTCACCCTGAGCCCTCAGACCTCCAAGCGTAACCCGAAAGGCATGGTCTGGACTCACCCCGTCGTCAGCGGCGGCAAGCTTTACCTTCGCGACCAGGAACTGCTCTTCTGCTTCGACGTGAGCGGGAAGTAAGTCAGTGGCAGATTAAAAAGCAGAAGGCGCAGAGGGTGACCTCCGCGCCTTCTTTTTTTGGCAGACCGTTCAGAACTAACTCACTTCGGCTCGGGCTTCGGGCCCTCACTCGGAGGGCGGCTCCGTATGGACTGGAACTCGTGGTAGGCAGCCTCGCGATAGGTCTGGCGCAGCTTTTGGGCGGCCTGAATGCGCTCTTCGCCGCGACTTTCCTGCACTTGTTTCAGCGCGGCCTGGACCTCGGGTTTGCCCATGAGGCGCTGGTGGAAGAGCTTGGTGGCGTCTTTGCGGTCGGGTTTCGCAAACATCAGCAGGTCCATCTCCAGTCGCAGCGTGACAGCAGGAGCAAACTCCGCTGAGTCCACGGCTGGCATGGGTGGGAGCTGACGTGGGTCGAAGCCTTGATCGGGCTCAACTTTCTTCAAAAGCACGGCCACCTCCGGATCAGTCTTTTCCAGAGAGACGCGGATGGTATCCCGCAGATCGGCATGGGCTTTGAGCGTGCGCTCGCGTGCTTCGATAACTTCGGGCCTGCCCCAGACCCGGTCCATGGCCTCGCGAATGCGCTTTTTATCTGCCTCGGGCAGTTTGTCATAAGCCTCCGACTTCATCGGAGGTCGTCCGAAGCCGGGGCTGAAGCCTCCACGCCAGTCGCCGCCACGATCTCCGCGTTCGCCTGGGGGACGTCGCGGCCCTCCTTCTTCCGAAGGTGGTGGAGGCGGGCCTGGGCGGCGGGGCTCAGGCGTCTGGCCATTCACCAACCCACAGGTCAGGGTGAGGAGCGTGATCGAAAAGGTGGCGACTCGGTGCATGGCGGGAACTTGGGGAGAGGTGCGGGTCTGGCAAATGCCAGAATGGGACATAGCGGCCCACGACTTTCCGAAACCCGGCCTGACTCATAAAGTTGCGCTCAGGTCTGGGAGGGGCGCTGGTGGGGATGAAATCCCCAGTTGACCCATCTACGCCCGGCGCTTAGTCTCAATGTAGAACTGTCCAGAGTACTGTGCTCTGAGGTTTTCAGCCCACCCACGGAATTGCGGAATGCGCCACGCCAGCCCCCTGACTGCGCCAAAAGCTTCGAATGGACCAGCGATGAACTCGCGTGGGCGCCTCAGTGTGACGGCATTCTGTCACCCACACAGTGGACCCTCCGGGTCCGTTTCTGAACAGTTCGGCACCCGACGGGGCTGCGATGAACCGCAAGGGCGGTTCGTGATACGGCCCGTCGCCACGGATGTGACCCGCAATCCATCCGAGCCACACGCCCCAAGCACGCCCCATCGCGTGGTGCCCCCAAACCCACAGCACCCCAAAACACAGACCCCATGTCAGACAACTCATTCCAGCAAGGTAACCGCCGTCGCCGTCGTCGTCGTCGCACGGACAACCGACCAGACGCCCCACGCAGCAGCGCGCCTCGTAGCATCGCCGCCCAGCAGACTGGCTTTCAGAAATTCCTGAGTGCCATTAGCTTCGGCATCCTCGGCAAGCCGTCCACCCTCCCCTCCGTCACTCCCCGCTCAGGCATCGCGCCAGCCAAATCGTCCCGCCCTCCACGTGAGTCCCGCGAGAACCGTGAACCCCGTGAGCCGAAACCCCGCCGCGAGGCTCCTCCTCCTCCGAACCCCGGCGATATCTCGACCGAGCGCCTCTATGTCGGCAATCTGTCCTACGATGCTTCCGAGAGCGATCTCTTCGAGCTCTTCAACGGCGTCGGTGGTGTCCGCAATGCCGAGGTCGTGGTGAACAACCGCACCCAGCGTTCCAAAGGATTCGCCTTTGTCACCATGAGCTCCGTCGAGGAAGCTCGCCGCGCAGTCAGTGAACTGCACGGCAAGGAATTCATGGGCCGCCCCCTCCAGCTCAGCGGTGCCAAGCCGATCGGCAGTGATGACCGCGGCAACGACTCTGACTCCGACTCTGAGCAAGTGGCCGCTTAATTCTTTCTGAAGCGTTCACCGCTTCTTCCGAACCCGCCATCCTCACCGATGGCGGGCTTTTTGTGCCCCTCAGTCCACATAGAGGAATTCGTTCGCGCTCATCAGCGCGTGGCAGAGAGCGGTGATTCCAAGGAGTTCGGGCGCGGCATCGGCCTTCTCGGGAGGTCCGTTCACCTTCTCCAGCTTTGCCGGGGTGGCTTTGTAGTGCTCGGTCTGGGCTTTCACAAAGGTCACGGCTTCCTGTTCATCCACCATGCTCGGTGTCCGGCTCAGCGCCAGCTCCCAGGCGCGGGCCACCTGTTTCTCCACATCGGCACCGACTTCCTTCACCACGCGCTGCGCCAGATCCTGGGCGTATTCGCGCATGTAGAGGTTGTTCATCAAAAGCAGGCTCTGCGGGCTCACGGTCGTGTTCGGGCGCATGGCACAGTTGGCCTCCGTCATGTCAGGGGCATCGAAGGCGGCGAACACCTCCAGCGGTGTGCTGCGGCGGGCCTGGACGTAGATGCTGCGGCGGTAATCCTCGCCATTCATGCCGATGAACTTGCCCGTCTGACGCCCGGCGGTGTCTCGGGTGTCATTGCCGAGGATAACCTGGCCTTCTTCATTGAACGTCACCGGCACGGGAGCACCGCCGATCTTGGGATTGAGCTTGCCGGACACGGCGAGGAAGGCATCCCGCAGTGTCTCGGCTTCGAGGCGACGCACATTCATGCGGCTGAGAAGTCGATTGTCCGGGTCGATGCGATCCCGCGTTTCATCTCGACGCGATGACTGCCGGTAGGTGCGGCTCGTGAGGATCAGTTTGTGCAGGCGCTTCAGGCTCCAGCCGTTCGCCATGAAGTCACTGGCCAGCCAGTCGAGCAGTTCAGGATGACTGGGCTTCTCACCAAGCTGGCCGAAGTCATTCGGTGAGTTGACGAGACCTTTGCCGAAGTGGCGCAGCCAGACCTGATTCACGATCACACGCGCCAGCAGCGGGTGCTTCCCGTCCGTCAGCGACTTGGCAAAGGCGAGACGACGACCCGTAGTCGGCAGCGCTTTGTCCTTCACCGGGATCTCGATGGGCCGGAAGGCGGCGAGCACGGTGAGATCGCCTGGCTTCACAACTTCCTTCGGCTGCTCGATGTCACCACGAAAGAAAAGATGGGTTG
>JBIKIA010000398.1:0-4832 GCA_044361885.1 Prosthecobacter sp.
GATGGCAGCGATGTGGCGTGGCATTCGCTGGGCTGTGGCGACAACCCTGTGGAGGTCGATTTCACCCCCAGCGGAGACATCGTAGGCGTGCAGAATCTCTACTACTCCCAGCCGCGTGGAGACACGATCATCCACTGGCTTTACGGCGGTGTCTATGAGCGGGCAGACCAGCTCAAGGCTATCGCGCATCTGCCGCGCACGCTCGATGTCATGCCGGTGATGTACAACTTCGGTCATGTGGCCGTGAGCGGTGCCTGCTTTTGGCGGAGAGCGCCGATGCAGGGGCTGCAATATTTGGTCACGCATTTCAATACGCAGCGCATCGTGCGCATGGAACTGACACCGCAGGGCAGCACCTACAAAGCGGTTGAGAATGAATTCCTCAAACTCCACAACCCGGACATCCACCTCACCGATGTGCTGGAAGATCCGCGCGATGGCTCCCTGCTGGCCATCGACACCGGCGGCTGGTTCCGCATCGGCTGCCCCAGCTCGTTGATGGCGAAGTCAGATCTGCTCGGCGCGGTGTATCGCATCCGGCAGGAGAAGCCCGCAGCGCTGACTCTGCGGAAACCTGTGGTTGCGGGCAAGACGGATCTGAAATCCAAGATCGTACAACTCAAATCGAGTGATCCTCATGCGCGGCGTCAGGCCCTCGAGTGGGTGGTACAGGAATTGCCGGAAAACTGGGCGCAGGATAAGAAGCTGAGCGCGCAGGTGGAGCAGCTCGGCACGGCCATGCGCGAGATGATGCGTGAGCCGTTGGATGCCGTGTTGGAGCACTCGCTGCTTTGCGCCGCCCAGACGCTGAACCTGCTGGCGGTGACGCTGGCGGATTTGAAGGCGGAGACGAATCCTATCGCACTGCGCCGGATGCTGACGAGCTTCGTGCCCGATGATGCATCCAGCATAAATCAAAGCATTGGCATCGCCGCACAGCATTTGGACTCTACGGACAGGGATTTGGCACACATGGCACTGAAGCTTGCCATTGAGCATGCGGATTTGGATGAAGGCACCAGTCCTCGGCTGGCGACGTGGATGAATGAGAAGAGACTATCCTCTCCCAGGATTCAGGCGCTGGAAGGCTACTGCGCAGCGCTCATCGCTCAACCGAAGGTGCAGAATCTGATCACCACGATGCTTGGCCACGTTTCCCCAGATGTGAAACTGGCCGCGCTGCGTGTGCTCGCGGGCCAAAGCGCCGGTGTCACTCAGGAGGCCTGGTTTGCCAAGCTCGATTCAAGCCTTGCCGAAGCTGCGACTCCGCTGCTGCTGGATGCGATCAAGAAGCTCAAGACACCTCACTTCGATGCCGCGCTCCAGGCCATCGCGAATGATACGAAGCGTCCGTTGGCGATCCGCCTGAAGGCGCTGGATGCAGCGGAGAATGTAAAGCTCACAGGCGAGACGTTTGACATGGTCAAAGGCGTGCTCACCGATCCCTCTTCCACTTCAGCCGCGAAGATCCAGGCGGCTGGAATGCTGGCGGCGGCACCGATGACCAAAGAGCAGATGCCGCAGATATCACCACTGCTGGCCAGCGTGGGACCGGTGGAACTGAAGACGCTGCTGCCGCTGCTCAAGCGCCACAAGGATTTCGAGATCGTGCGCGAACTCGCCCGCCAGATCGCCCGGAATCCTGCCATCGCCAGCCAGCAGGAGAGCCATTACCGTACCCTGCTCGCGGACCTGCCAACGGACATCTTTGAAACGATCATCCTGCCCGCCTACACCACCGCTGTGGCAGCGACGGAGGCAAAGAAGCGCCAGCTCGGGCCATTGTCGGAAAAGGCCGTCAGCAGCGGCGATGCAGCGAAGGGGGCGGCACACTTTGCCGCAGGGAAGGGGACCTGCATCGCCTGTCACAAAGTCGGCGAAGCGGGGCGGCCCATTGGCCCAGATCTCTCGAAGATCGGCGCGATCCGCACGGAACGCGATTTGCTGGAAAGCATTCTTTTTCCCTCAAACACTCTGGCCCGCGACTATGAGGCGCACGTCATCGAGACGAGCGATGGCCAGCAGACGCTCGGCGTGATCAAATCCCACACGGCCGAAGGACTTCTGGTGATCGACATCGCCGGACAGGAGAAGAACGTGCCCCATCAAACGATCACCGGTGACACGCCCCTGCCGACGAGTCTGATGCCCGCTGGCCTTGATCAAACGCTGCCAGAGAGCGAGCTTCTGGACCTCGTGGCCTGGCTGCGGAGTCTCAAGTGATTTGGGAACGCAAAGCTGATTGATCGAGCGTGGGTCAAGTTGATGGAAATTGAGGTGTTGTGCTGCTTTTCGGGAGAGCCCTCTGGCTATTCATGGGGAGTTCGTTTGGAATCAAATCCACTGCTTAACTAAATGAAAGTGGACTTCTGCATTCCCCGATGAAGTGCCACAAACTAGCCGAAGGAGATTGTTCGAATGTTCATCAAACAAGCCTCCATCATGGCTTGGTTGCGCCCTGCGTCCGAAACGCCTCGCTCAGCACAATTGCCAGCACCAGCGCATCGGCTCGGTGGTCTTTGGTCTTCAGATCTGCGAGTAGTGAACGGATCAAGCCTTCGTCCTGAGGTTTCAAGGAGCGGCTGAGGGCGAAGGCGGTGAGTCGTTGGGTGACGTTGCGGATAAATTCATCGGCGTGGTGCTGCAGGATGGCCGTGCGGAGTTCGGCTGGGCCGTTGATTCGGATGCCGCCGGGTAGTATGCCGCTGGTATCGACGGGTTTGCCAGCTTCTTCGCCACGGAAGCGACCGATGGCGTCGAAATTTTCTAAACCGAAACCGATGGGGTCGATCTTGTCGTGGCAACTGGCGCATGTTTCGTTGCGGCGATGCGCAGCGAGTTCCTCGCGCAGAGTTTTGCCGCGATCACCGGCCTTGTCGTCGAGCTGGCCTGCATCGGCGGGCGGTTCGGCGAGTTTTTGACCGAGCAGGGTCTCTAAAACCCACTTGCCGCGGATCACTGGGCTGGTGCGGTTCGGCGTGGAGGACGCGGTGAGCACGGCTGCCATGCCGAGGAGTCCGGCGCGCTTGTCATGGATGAACTTCACGGGCTGCATCGTATCACCGGTGATATCGTCGAAATCGTAAAGCGAGGCGAGATCGGCGTTGACGAAGGTCTCGCGGCTGTCGAGCAAGCGTGTGAGGCTGCCGCCGGTGCGTAGGAGATTTTCAAAGACCAGTACGGGCTCCAGCTTCATCGCATCGGCCAATGCGGGTGTAAAATGGCGGAACTTTTTTGAGTCGGGCACATGCTCGGTGCCGAGCCCGGCAAAGCCGAGCCACTGACCGAGGAAGGTGCTCGTGAAGTTGCGGGACTTCGGATCGGCGAGCATGCGCTCCGTCTGCGCGCGTAGCGTGGTGTCTTCTTGCAGCTTGCCTGCATCGGCTAGGGCCTGGAGTTCGTCGTCCGGCATGCTCATCCAGAGGAAATAGCTCAGGCGGCTGGCGAGTTGATGATCATTGAGTTTTCCAGCGCTGAGTTCGTCGCGGAACAAAAAGTTTGGTGAGGTCAACGCAGCTGCTAAAGCGAACTTGAGCGCCTGATCATGCGATTCGCCGCGAGTTTGAGCTTCGTGATAGAGCTGGAGGTGTCTTTCGAGTTCTCCATCGCGGAGCGGTCTGCGAAAAGCTTTGGGCAAAAAGGCGGCGAGAGACTCCTGCGCGTCTTCTTTGAAGATCGTTCGCATTTGCGAGCCTGTGGGCGAGACGGGGCCTTCGAGGCGAATCCAATCAACGCCCGGCGCACCGATGCGCCTCTGCTTCGTGGCCTTTTGTGCCTCCGCGCTGCCGATGAGCGAGGCGGGATCGAAAGGTAAATCGAGCACCGCGAGCGAATCACCGACTACCTGGCGGTTGCTGGCGAGTTTTTCCACGTTCGCAGCCTCGATCATACGGTCGAGCTCGGACGCAGGCACCTGCATCGCCTTTGCGAGCAGCAGCTTTGCGACCACCATGGCTTCGGTGCGCTCGGGCAGCAGGTTGTAGAAGCTGCGCAGATCACTCGGATTCCCCTCCGGCGTCACCGCATGTAGATACTCGATTCGCATCTGCATGTTCTGGAAGTGGCGGTTGAGCATGTCTGTGAGCTTTTTAAGCTCGTCGGAGGCATTGGCAGGCACGGGTAGTCGTGGTGCATTCTTTTGCGCTCCCTCTCGCACAAGCGGCGCAGCCTTCTTCTGATCAAAGACGGGATAACCGCCCTTCGGAGTTTTCCTCGCCTTTCGCACGGGAACCGGCGTGGCGGCACGCTGGGCTGTGTTGTCGATGTTCCAGGTCATCTGATGCGAGCCAGCGCGGAGCAGCAGCTCGATGGCTTGCTCCTGCGCCTTGTCATCCACGCAGGCGAAGTAGGCGCGGGGTTCATTGTCGATGCGTAGCCTCATCCCGCTATCACCACCACGGCCGACGTGCTTCACGGTCATGCGATACCAGCCATCAGCGGGCACGATGACCTCGTCATAAAGCGTGCGCTGCCCGGCACCGGCGAGCGAGTAGCCAACTCCGCCGCCGGGCAGTTCCTCCGGCTTCGAGCCGCGCTCAGTCATGAGCATGTTCTCTGCCTCAAAGTGTTTCGAGAAGGGCTTGCGCGAGAGATTGAGCACACTTTGTAGCGCATAATCCGCCGCATCAAAGAGCTGCTCTGCCAGCGCGGGGGAGATGAAGAGCGCATCACGATCGTTCGTGAAGCCGGAGAGACCTGGACTATCATCGAGGAGGAGTCTGCCTGGCTCAAAGTCGATGCCCAGGAGATCATGCAGCGTGTGGTTATATTCGCTTTTCGTTAGTCGTGGCAGCGTGACGTGCTCGATGCCCTTCTGCTCGCTCCAATCGACT
>JBIKIA010000153.1:0-9647 GCA_044361885.1 Prosthecobacter sp.
CGGTCTTCACCGGGCTTCCAGCGAAGAGCGATCTCGCGCATGATCCAGGCATCATTTTCCGAAGGGCTGAGCTTGGCGGGTTCAGGCAACCACTCCGTGACCGGCTCAAAGTCGAGTTCGAGGTAGTAGGGTGGCGTCATGGGAAGAGATCGCTGAACTTGGGGAATAAATGCGAACAGCCATACTTTGCAAACAATGCCTCCAGGATGGGCTTGGTCATGCTGCCATCGCTATGTTTGACTAGCTCTGAGATGTCGTGCCCGTCTTTGGATTCACGCTCGGGGTTGTTTCGAATGGCGTGCAACTTTAAAGCGATGAGGCTGGGAATGCTCGGCACGCGAACGGCGGTTGCCCCGAAGTTCAGCCAGACGCAATCAGTGAGCAGCTTCTCAAAGATGTCCTGCCGCACATACATGAGGTCCACGTCATCAACCGACATTGAAGGATGTGCCCACCGGGAAAAAATGGCTGTCTCCACCTGCTTATTGTAACCCGCTTTTGTTAACTCAGCCGACATGGCGGGGATGTCTGTGGCGGCGATGAGGAAATCCACATCTTTGGTGAACCGGACGATGCCATGAGCCTCCAAAGAACGCCCGCCAATGAGAAAGTAGCGGAGTTCTCCACGTTGCTCGGCCCGGTGGAGGAGTTCGACGAGGGATTCCATGACGCTGATCCTACAGGTTCATGCTCTTGACTCAAGCTTGGCAAAGCTCGCTACGAGAGAGAAGCCAAGTTAGAGCTTCAGCGCATCAATCCACAAACATGACCTCGTTCGCCGCTAGCAGGGCCTGGGCGTATTGGGACCAGGTGGCGGGGTCGGATTCGCGGCCGGTGAGGAAGCTGTGGGCGGCCTGGAGTTCGCGGGCAGTGGGCGGGCGCTGGAAGAGGCGGGCGTAGGTGAGGGGGAGGCGGTTTTCACCCTGGGACTGGATCCATTTCCCGAGGGTGTCGGCGCGGTTCTGCATGAAGGGGGAGTTTAAGGCGAAGAGGCCCTGCAGCGGGGTGATGGTCTCGGTGCGCCAGGGATTGTGGGCACCGGGATCGGGGACGTCGTGGATGCGGAGCATGGGGTCCATGTCCTGGCGGTCGGAGGCGCCGTAGAGAGAGCGGCGGAGGTTTTTGGCATCACTGATGGAGGCGGCGGGGCCGCCGGAGCGGAGGTCGAGTTCGCCGGTGGCGGTGAGGACGGCATCGCGCCAGGATTCCCAGTCGAGGCGACGGCGGATCATGCGGGCGTAGAGTTTGTTGTCGGGGTCGCGGCGCTCGCTCTCGGCGGCGAGGCTGCTCTGCTGCCAGGTGGCGGAGTTTAGGATCTCGCGGTGCAGCCACTTTAAAGACCAGCCGTTTTCGATGAAGCGGCCCGCGAGGTCATCAAGCAGCTCGGGATGCGTGGGGGCTTCGCCGAGGTTGCCGAACTCGCTGGGGGTATCGACAAGGCCACGCCCGAAGTGGTGCTTCCAGACGCGATTGACGATGACGCGGGCGGTAAGCGGGGCGGCGTCTTCGACGATGGCCTGGGCGAGCTCGAGCCTGCCGCTGCCGCTGCTGAACTGGCGTGGGCGGCCACTCTTTGAAGGAAAGGCGGAGAGGAAGCGGCGGGGGACGGCATCGCCGATGTCGTTGGGGTTGCCGCGCTTCATGAGTTCGAGATCGCGGGCCATGCCCATCTTGTAGTCGAGCTTGGTGCCTTTTTTGGTGTCGGCCTCGACGACGTAGAGCGCGGCATCGACGACGGCATTGGCCATGGGCATGGCGTAGTGCGGCGTGGAGGTCTTGAGCGTGTCGATCTTGGCCTGGAGCTGCTTCGTTTGTTCGGCGAGATCCTTGGGCTTCTTCTTTTTCAGCTCGGCGATCTGCTTTTCCAGGGCGGCGACTTCGGCGCGGGCTTTTTCCACGGGCTTCCAGAACTGCGTGTCCATGGTGGGTAGCTCGGCCTGCTTCACGGAGGCGAAGACGCCGGCGAGGGCGTAGTAGTCCTGCGCGGTGATGGGGTCGGATTTGTGATCGTGGCAGCGGGCGCAGGCGAGCGTGAGGCCGAGGAAGGTGCGGCCGATGGCATCGACGTGCTCTTCCCATTCATCGGCGACGGTGGTGCGGATGATGTCGGGCGGGAGCTGGAGTTCTTTAAAATAGGTGGGGCTGAGGCCGATGAAGCCCATGGCGACGAAGTCACGCGGGCTAGCCTCGGGCAAGGAATCGGTGGCGAGCTGACGGACGACGAAGCGGTCGTAGGGCATGTCGTCATTGAAGGCCTGGACGACCCAGTCGCGGTAGAGGTAGGCGAACTTCGTGGAGTCGAGCCAGTCGGGCGTGATGTCTGTGTAGCGGGCGAGATCGAGCCAGTGGCGGGCCCAGCGCTCGCCGTAGTGGGGGGAGGCGAGGAGGGACTCGATTTGAAGGCGCGTCTCCGTGTCTTGCACCGTCGGCAGGCCGGTGAGGTCAAAGGCGAGTCTTCGGCTGAGCGTGCGCGCATCGGCCTGAGGGGCGGGTTTGAGCCCGGCGGCCTCCAGCTTGGCGAGGATGTAGAGGTCGATCCGAGTGCGGGGCCAGGAGGTGTCTTTGACCACAGGCGGGTCGAGGCGGCGAAGCGGAGCGAAAGACCATGGGATGGGCTTGGGGCCGTCGTCCTTTGCCAGAGCGGGGCTGGCGAAGAGGGTGAAAGCTAGGAGCCATTTGAGGCCGTGAGAGAAAGTCATGCTTCAACTACACACTGGCACGGCGGCGGCTTTCAGGAGTCTTTGCCTCCACAGCGTGTGTTTTGACGGGTGGACAGTGTCACAGTGGGCACTTAGAATGGCTACTTCACTGACTTGTAATTATGGAGCCGAAGCCGCCAGGATCACCGCCCGCATCACCCACGCCGCCTACGGCAGGGGCTGCTTTCAATACCATGACCACGGGCTCCGGTGCTGAAGACTACATGGACCGCACCATCGTGGTGAAGATGCCTGGCTCGGGCATGACGATCTTTAACCGCTACAAGCTCGACCGTGTGCTCGGTCGCGGTGGCATGGGTGTGGTGTGGCTAGCGGATGATTTGAAGCTGGAGCGTCCGGTGGCGCTGAAATTCCTGCCGAGCCTGATCGGGCTGGACCCTGCGGCGGTGAAGGAACTCAAGACCGAGACGCGGCGGGGGCTGGAACTCTCCCACCCGCACATCGTCCGCATCTATGACTTCGTGGATGATGATGACGCAGCGGCGATCTCGATGGAGTTTGTCGATGGCAAGACACTGTCCGAAGTGCGCCTTGGAACCGAGGGGGGAGTTTTCACCACGGAGGAGGTTTCCAAATGGCTGGTTGGCGTATGTGATGCGCTCGATTACGCGCACTTCCAGAGGAAGGTGGTGCACCGCGATCTGAAGCCCGCGAACATCATGATCACGACGCGAGATGCGGTGGCAAAGATCGCCGACTTCGGCATCGCGCGCAGTCTTTCCGACACGATGAGCCGTCTCTCGGTGGCAAACGCGGGCGCGAGTGGCACGCTGCCTTACATGAGCCCCCAACAAGCGATGGGTGAGCGCCCGCTGCCGACGGATGATGTGTATTCGCTTGGCGCGACACTTTACGAACTCTTCACCGGCAAGCCGCCTTTCTATCGCGGTGATCTGCCCATGCAGATCAACTCGAAGATCCCGCCATCAGTCGCCGAGCGACGCAAGGAGTTGGATGTGAATGCGTCCGAAGTGCTGCCGAAACTCTGGGAGGATGCCATCGCCGCGTGCCTGAACAAAGACCCGAATCAGCGCCCGACCTGTGCCGGAATGCTCGCAGAGATGCTCGGCCTGAAGGCAAGCACAGGGACGTTACGCACGATGACTTTTGCCAACACGCAGCGCAGCAAGACAGTCACGAAGCCGGCGAAGAGTTCCACTCCCTGGATTGCCGCCGCTGCTGTGGTGGTCTTAGGCGGCGGTGCGGCATTCTATTTGAAAGAGAAGCCTGCTGAGGTGCTGCCGGTTATCGCTCAAAAGCCAGCAAGCATCGAAGCGAAGCCAAGGCCCGCTCCTGCCAAAGAGCCGAAAGCTCCTGAGCCTGCTCCGAAGAAGAAGCCTGAAGTAGCCCAAACCAAGTCTGCGGAAACGCCGAAGCCAGCCGAACCAACCCCTGCGCCGAAACCGGCGGAGACCACCCCGGCTTCGACGATGCCTGCGCCTGCTCCAGTGGTCGCCAGCACACCTCCTGCTACCGTTGCTGCAGTAAGCCCTTCACCTGCGCCTACCCTGCCAGCTTCACCTGCTGGTACGGTGGTTGCTGCTGCATCCCCGGCTTTAACGGCTGCACCAGCGTTCGGCTCTGCTGCGGCCATCGTGCCGATGCCTACGGCTGCACCTCCGGCGACGTTTGCTACACAGCCAAGTGCCGTGCCACCACCTGCGGCGACGGCCAGCCTCCCCCTGCCTGCCGGCTACACGCCGCCGCCAGACATTGCCAGCCAGATTCATCTCCAGCCCATCGTCGCCGATCCGCCGACAGGCTTCTGGACTGTGGAGCAGATGTTTCCGACGGTTCCGTTCACGAACTATTCCGCCACAGGCAAACGCTACCTGCTTTTCCGTGCGCAGACTTTGCTCAAAGAGAAGAGCCTCTACACCTCCACCGTCGATGGCAAGGAAGGGAAGGGCACTCACAACGCCATCCAGCTCTTCCAAGCCAAGAGCGGTCTGCGCCCCACGGGCCTGCTTGATGTGCCAACGCTAGCCGCGCTCCAACTCTCCACGGAGCTGGACAATCTTGCCTGGACGCCACCAGCCTCCCCTGGTTCCGGCGGCCGCTCGGACCGTCGCGCTCCCGGAGGCGGACGCTACACTCCTCAGACCGAAGACCAGCCCAGTTTCTTTGAGCGTAAGATCAAAGGTATCTTTGGTGATAATTGAAGCGCTGAGTTTGTTCCGATCGTAAGGCGGGCGGCCCTTGTCAGGGCAAAAAAAGCCCGCTCGATTTTCATCGGGCGGGCTGGGTGATCTACTTTATAGAAAGAAGATCGGAGATTACTTGCGGCCTTTCTTGGCGGCCTTCTTCACAGCCTTCTTGGCTGGTGCTGGTGTCTTTTTAGCCGGGGTAGCCTTCTTTGCTGGAGCAGCGCGCTTCCGAGCGACTGGAGCTTTCCCTGCTGCTGCCTTCTTTTTCTTCGAAGGGGCGGCTTTTTCCACTGGCGGAAGTTTGGCGGCAGCCTTCAGAATGCCAGCCACGCCACCTTCGCGCTTCAGACGGTCCATGAGCATTTTCTCACGGAAGGCGATGGCTTCCTTGAGGATGGCGTCATGAGTTTCCTTTGTGTAGCGATAAACCTTCGAGACGGTCTTGCCCTTCTCGGCACGAACGGAGACAGCGATCAAGCGGGTGAGCTTGCCTTTCGAAGTCTTGTACTTGCGGTAGGAAATGCCGACATGGCCGCTCTTGTTCTTTTTGTTCGTCGTGTGGGCGATGCGACTGGCTTCCAGAGGTGGCATGTCTGCAAGCATAGTGTCGCGATAGGCGCGAGCTGCTTTGATGGAACCTTTGATGCCGCCGAACAGGCTGTCGGAGAAATGCTTTGTGTGCAGACCGCCATCGCGGGAGATGCAAACTTGGAAGCCGTGAGTCTGCTTGGCAGCGTCAGGGCGAGTGTCGATGCGTTTGATGTTACGTTCGGAAAGGGGATTGGATCGGCGGCGCATATCTGGTTTGTATTGAGGGCGGGAAACGAGGCAGAAGGTGGCGGCTACGGATGACAGCGCAACATGAAATGTGTCCTAACTATTGTGTTATGGTTAGCCTGCCCTGGTCATCGCCAGTCAGCTCTCGTTCATTGATCTTCTTCCGAAAGTCTGGCGGCTTCACGCTTAAGGATGCGCCCCACGCGATGCTTCGCCAGATAGACCTGCGCAGCATTGACACCGAGCTCTTTTTTCACCCGTTCCGGACTCCATCCTTTGAGGACATAGCAGGAGAAGATCTGAAACTGACGCGGCGAGACAAGCGCACGCACACGACGCAGGGCGATGTCCATCACCTTGTCCTGCCACTCTTTGTCCCAGAGTTTCTCCAGCGCCATGCCATTGGGGTCGGCACAGCGGTCGATGGGAGCCGTACGACGCTCGTCCGTCTCGTCGGCATAGAGGTTGGCTTCGCGGCTCTGCTGCTTCTTCCGGCGGCGGAATTGATCAAGGATGCGCCAGCGCGCCTGATTGAGGAGGAAGGATTTGAAGGAGCCCAGGCTGGTGTCGAACTTCTTCTTTTGGAGGTTCTTCGCTACGCCGATGAAGGTCTCTTGCACGACATCGTTGGCTTCATCGTCGCTAAGCCCTGACTTGCGGGCCACATGGAAGACGAAACCTGAGTAGGTGCGGTAAAACTCATCCCAGCTCGACCAGTCGGACCAGTTGTCCAATCGCTCGATTAGCGTTTTACGTGTCGGGATGCCGCCTGAGGCCTCCTTCACGATGTCTTCTGGGATGTCTTTGGGGATGTCGTCCTCCATGGGGTGGGCGCGGAGTCTATGGCGTGCCCCGAAGGTGGCAAGGGAAGATATGGGCGGTCAGGGGCGGAACATGAACTCGCTCGTATTCAGTAGCGCCCAGGCCACGTCGGCCTGGGAGGCCTCGGAGGCGGAGGCTTTTTCATGCTCACTCGGAGGTCGTGCAAGGAGCGTGAGGAACAACTGCTCCACGGAACTGTTCGGCATCGCCAAAGCGGAAGATTCCACCAGTGGGCTGTTCATCATGAAGCGAACCAACTCATGGGACACGGGCGTGACGCTTTCATCCGTCCAGTTTCGGGCACCCCGGCCGAACAAACGCAGAGGATGTTCCCGGCTCGGCACCTGCACGAGTCTGGCACTGGGCATCATTGAGGGCTGATTCATTGCCAGGGTGTCCCAGATCACCTCGGAGGGCAGCCGCCGCACTCGTGGAGAAGGATTTAGGAAACTGGAAGCATAGGGATGCCAGTGAAAGGACTCCCGGTGGTAAGCCCGCGTGCGCACCAAGATGCGCTGAAACTCGCGCACTCGTCCGCCACAGCGACGCCACTCCTGACTCAGCACATCCAAGGCACTGCTCGGATTGGCGGGTTCCGGCAGTTCCAATCCAACATACTCATAGAGCTGCAACCCCCGTCCCTCAAAGCCTTGAAAGCAGCTCTTGTAATAATTTTGGGCCAAAAAACCCGGGGTTTCTTGGTAATACGGCACCGCATCATCCACACCGCCGATTGTGCGATCCGTCGTCGTCGCAGACAGACCAAAGAGACGAACCCAAACCCGATACGCAGACATGGCGGAGAAGCGGCGGTTCTTCGCTGAGGTAAACCACTCGGCGAGAGTCATGTGTGGAGTCGGCTCAGGCGTGCCATCCAGCTCGGATAGGCGCGGGCGCACGAGTTCACCCGGGATGCCATTTCGGTACAAGTATCGCTTCGGCAAGTGGACCTCCCGCCCACGCAGAGCCGCAAAGTGCGCCGCCAGCTCGTGGCTCTGGCGCTGAGTTACATCGCTGAAGGCATGGTCGTGACAATGGGCACAATGGAGGTCTATACCGAGGAAAGCCATGGTGGCGGCTGAGGCCGTTTGCAGATCATTACCACCGTCACGTTCGAGGAAAGCCGCTGCTGGATTCTGGTCCACAGGCTCCGTGGCGGAGAGCAGAGCGTTCACGACCTTGTCCAGCGGTTCATCTCGACTCACTGCCTGTCGCAGCCACTGGATGAAACGGTCTTGCGACTGCCCGCCCACCTCATCCTTCACTCGCAGAGCTTCGGCGAGCATTTGAAAGCGCACATCCTCGGCCCCGGGCTCAGAGATCAGCGCATCTGCCATACGGATGCGTTTGTCAGGGCGATCACTCGACACGAAGGCCTGCACCTCAGCCGAAGTTGGCAGCCTGCCTGCCAGATCAATGCATGCCCGCCGGAGGAACGCGGCATCATTCACCGGCCCGGGAAGCTGGGTCAGACCAACCTTGGGTCCCCATCCCTGGAATTCCTGCTCCAAGGTGGCATCGATCCTCTGAGCCGCTTCGCTCAAGACATCCGCATGAAGTGAAGAGGACAGCAGCAGGACGCAGAGGGCGGGAAGGTGGGCGACTTTCATGTCACCACCAACGGGCCGCAGGGCATCGGCATTAGATCTTCCATCACGACTCCGCCAGCAGCAGCTTCTTCGCGGCCTGAAGCTCAGTGATCTGCTCACTGGGCAGCTCGGGATACTTCAGCTTCATGGTCTGCATCTCGGCGAGCACGGCAGCGCTGACGATGAGGCGCATGTTCTTTTTGTCATCGGCGGGGACGACATACCACGGGCAGTCGTCGGTGCCGGTGGCGCGGATGGCATCTTCGTAGGCTTCCTGATACTCTTTCCAGTAGCCGCGCTCCTTCACATCACCTTCCTCGAACTTCCAGTTCTTGCTCGGCGTGTCGATGCGCGCGAGAAAGCGCTTCTTCTGCTCCTCCTTCGAGACATGCAGGAAGAACTTCACGATGCGGATGCCGTTGCGGTCGGAGTACTCCTCGAAGTTGCGGATGTCCTTGAGACGATCCTTGAAGAGCTTGTCGATGTTCTTCGTCGTCTTCGCAGGCAGGCGTTGGATCTTCGTGACGATCTCGGGATGCACCCGGCACACCAGCACTTCCTCATAGTAGCTGCGGTTGAAAATGCCGATCCTTCCGCGTGGCGGCATCACTCGCGTGGTACGCCAGAGGAAGTCGCGGTCGAGTTCGGCATCGGTGGGGCGCTTGAAGGCATGGCTTTCGACTCCCTGCGTGTTCACACCACTCATCACATGCTTGATGGTGCTGTCCTTGCCTGCGGCATCCATGGCCTGGAAGATCAAAAGAAGCCCCTGCCGATCCTGCGCATACATCTTCTGCTGGAGGTCATCGATCTCCACCCGGAACTGCTCGATCAAGTCCTCGTAATGCGCATCATCCGTATAAAGCTTCTTCACCTTCGTCTTCGCCTTCGCGATGCGGAATGGTTTGCCTTCAGGTACACGGAATTCGTCGAGGTTGAGCTTAAGTTTCATTGGAGGGGTGTGAGCAGGACAGTGAGATAGAGGATTAACAGGGTTCCAATCCCGTGAACAGAAAGACTTTGAGGCAAGATTCGCGCCGTTTTTGCGCGATCATCCTCATTCCGAAGCCGCGCTCGAATTTACGGGCAAGCTACCTTGAACCCTGGGGTAGAAAAGCTGCGCCGCGCGGCGAAGTTCCTGGGACTGGCGGCTGGCTCCATAGATGGCATTCGGCAGATGGCGGTGTTTGGCCAACAAATGATAGGCACCCAGAGTCTCGAACCCGGCATTGAGGGAGCCATTCATCGCGAGATAACTTTTCCCCGTGACGGATGCCGTCTCCACCATGCCCCAGGGAGTGAAAAGGCCCGCCTTCTCCATCCGGCGCAGCAGTGAGTAGGTCTCTGCCGAGTCCGCGAGCGCGGCAGACATGAGGACATAGTGCGGATGAATCACCGCCTGATCGGGCAGGTCAGTGCCGCCGACATAATAGGAGTCGCCATACAAACCTTCACCCGCAGACAGACCGTAGATGCCAAGCTTGGCGGCGAGCGTGTGAGGCCAAGTGCGTGCGATGTAGTCCTTCTGGGTTTGCAGCATTCGCTGACGGGCCGTCTTCCAGCGCACACCATCCACAGCATCGGGTTCATCA
>JBIKIA010000295.1:0-6116 GCA_044361885.1 Prosthecobacter sp.
CGAAGTCAGGGTAAAAGAGACTCTGCATCTCCGTGATGAAACCCGAGCCCTGCCAGGCCTGGCCGGGACGTTCCATCTTCCGGCGTGGTGCGTTTTCATCGACGATGTTTTGCAGCATCATCACAAGCGCTGTCTCACCGCCCCAATCACGCCAGCCATGCGGCAGCAGCGTGCGACCATCTTCCTTCAGACCGTGGGTGATCTCACCGTCTGGCAGTCGCAGCTTCGCGAAGTCGATCTGATCCACGGCGGAAATGATCTCCGCCTTCAGATCCGCATCCGCGAGCATCTCGGAGCCGAGCAGGAGGCTGTGGTAATACAAAGCCGTGTCCACCGTGCTGTACTCGGTGCCGGGATGGATCATGTAACCCGTGGCGCCGCGGCGCACAAAGTGAGGCAGCACGCCTGAGGGCCGGTCCAGTGCCTTCACTGCCGCGTGGATTTGCCTCAGCGTCTTCTGCGCCTGCTCGGGCGTTACGATCTGCAAAGGCGGCTGTGAAACCGCCGCTGTGGCGAGAGCAAAAAGCCCCGTGGATGCGAGCGATTCAAAGGCCCCGTCCTCAAGATGCGCACGGTCTTTGACGAAGCCGGAACTCTCATCGTAGCAACGCGCGAGCTTGGCATACGAGGCGGCGAGCACATACTCCTCAAAGGGCACCGCCGCCGTTTCCACGCCGAGATGCAGGGCATCGACACAGATTTCTGATCCAGGCTCGGCGATCCAGGTGATGAGTTTCGCCTTCGTGCAGGCCAGAGGCGAGATCGCCAAAGTCACAGGGCGTGGCGTGGATGCCTCCAACTCAATCAGGGACGACCAAAGCAGCTCCTGTCGGTCGGATTTGATCTCCAGCTTGAGACGCCCATTGCCACGGGCATCCACTCGCATGCTCGCGATCCTCGGCTGATGCGCCGCACTCACGAGCGTCGGCCACGCCGCATTGAAATTCAGCGACTTCTGCGACTCGCGCGCCAGACCCGCCAGGCTGTGCCACATGCCGGACCACGCCTCCGGCTCCTGCCCGAGATGCACACAAACCTCGTCCTTCTCCCACTCGATGTCATGCTCCGCCGGACCCATGAAGCCAAAGTCCGTGCCCAGATGCGTGTAGGTCGTGAAGGAATTTAGCCGCCGCTTGCCAGCCACCGGCATCACCTGCCGTCCTGGATGCGCGTGAATAAAATACTCCTGCACCGGCTGCCAGACGAGCCGCGACTCGTTCTGGGCCGGCAACGAAGACAGCAACCCCAGATAGAGCGCTGCGCATGTGGTTGGAAGCAGGCGCATCAAAGGAAAAACAAAAACCTAACGGCAATACGGGCCGCGAGGCAATGATGTTCGCGATAGTTTGCGAACTCAGATCCAAACTCACCACCCGCGCGGCCCCATGTTCACCGGATCTGGATCAGGTGGCGGCGGCCCGAGATCGGGCTGATCCAGGATCGTGGCGAACTCGAAGTCGATCAGGCAGAAGCGGCCAAGCCTCGCATCGTAGGTCACATTGCGTGTGTAGGGGTCTTCATGGCGCACGCCATACTGTTCCAGCTCCGCGTAGATCTGGCGCAGCTTGTCTTCGCCGAGATGCTCCACGCGCTTGCCGCAGTTCGTCATCACGAGATGCAGCGTGTGTTCATCCGACTCAAGCACGCGGGGCACGAAGTTGCAGCCCTGCTTCGCCAGATACTTCAGCACCCGCAGCTCATGGTCGAAGCGTTCCTTCGCCATGTGCCCGCGATAGGTCTTGTACACCTTTCCGTCATAACCCAGACGGACCAGTGAGCGGGCGGTGTTTTTGGCTTCTTGCATGTGGCCTGATCCATCGTGTCTGAAGACCGCTTTCGCAAGATGCGAAACCAGTCACAGAGATCACGCTTCCTTACGATAAAACGGATTCTTCACCACCTCGGCGGGGAACTTCCGGCCACGGATCTCGATCTCGATCTGCGTGCCGACCTTCGCAGCAGCCGTCGGCAGATAGGCCATGCCGATGCCCGTGCTGAGGCTGGGGGATTGAGTGCCGCTGGCGACTTCACTGACGATCTCCCCGCCGACAGCGATGGGATAATGCGGGCGCGGTGGTGGAGCGGTGCCGATCATTTTAAAAGCGGCGAGCTTGCTCGGCAATCCAGCGGCTTTCTGCGCTGCCAGCGCGGCTTTGCCGATGAAGTCGGGCTTCTCCATCGCCACGAAGAATCCGAGGCCCGCTTGGAGCGGCGTCTTGTCAGGCGCGAGGTCGTTGCCATTGAGCGGGTAGCCCATTTCGAGGCGCAGCGTATCGCGTGAGCCGAGGCCGCAGACAGCGCCACCTTCCTCACGCGCCGCAGCGACGAGCTTGTCAAAGAATGCCGGGCCGTTCTTCGCAGGCAGGAAGAATTCAAAACCCTCCTCGCCCGTGTAGCCCGTGCCGCAGAGCCACATGAAACCGTCTTCATCCGCCGAGACGAAGATGCTGTTGTGCGGCGGGAAGGGCGCGGCATCGCCGAAGACCTTCTCAAACACCGCGCGGCTCTTCGGTCCCTGGATGGCGATCCCAGCCGTGCAATCGCTCAGGTTTGCCATCTGCACCTCCTCTTCAGGTGTGATGAGGCTGCGCAGATGCGCCCAGTCTTCGTCGATCTTCGAGGCATTCACCACGAGGAAGAACTCCCGCGAACTCGTGCGGTAGAGGATGAGGTCGTCGATCACTCCGCCCGCTTCATTCAGCATCAGCGAATACTGACCCTGACCTAGCTCCAGCTTTGCGACATCATTCGTCAGCGCGCGATTCAGGAAAGCCAGCGCGCCATCTCCGCTGACGATGAATTGCCCCATGTGGGAGATGTCGAAGACGCCCGCCGCCTTCCGCACAGCCTGATGCTCCGGCACGATGCCCGTGTATTGCACCGGCATTTCCCAGCCCGCGAAGGGCACCATCTTGGCCCCGAGGGCGAGGTGATTTTCATAAAGCGGAGTGCGGAGCAGGGGGGCGTCAGACATGGCCCGCAGGTTGGCGGGCGCGGGTGGAATGTCAAAGGTGCGCCTTGGAGCAAACCGGCCCGGCTTTGGACAATCACAGCAGCGGCTCGCCACTCAGGACCACATCCGTTTAGGCTCACGCCCATGTCCCAGCCCTCCATCCTCACCACGACTGTCGGTTCCTATCCTGTTCCAGACTGGCTGGCGGCGCTGCCCAGCGAGCAGGCCGTGATCGATGCCACCCGCGTCGTCTTTGACACCCAGCGTCAGGCCGGGATCGACCTGCCGACCGATGGCGAACTGTATCGCTTCGATGTGAACCACCCGGACACGAACGGCATGATCGAATACTTCGTCCACAAGCTCGGCGGCTGCGATGCCCGCGTCGGGCGGGAGGACTCCGCAAAGTTCCGCGCCAAGCAGGAGATGGGCTTCCGCGCCAAACCCGCCGCCATCGTCCGCTCCGCCATCACGGAGGGCGTGCTGAATCTCCCCGAAGACTGCACCCGTGCCGCACGCGTCTCCGGCGGCGCTTTCAAGTTCACCCTCACCAGTCCCTACATGCTCGCCCGCACCCTGCTGGACGAGCACTACCACGACTTCGAAGCCCTCACCCTGGCCGTGGCCGATGCCCTCGCCGCCCAGGCAGCGGACCTGCGCTGCGACTGCGTGCAGGTGGATGAAGCCAACATCCCCGGCAATCCCGCCGATGCCCCCCTCGCCGCCCGCGCCATCAACCGCGTGCTTGATGCCGTGAAGGTGAAAAAAGCCGTTCACTTCTGCTTCGGCAACTACGGTGGCCAGAGCATCCAGCGCGGCGAATGGGCCGCCCTCATCACCTTCCTGAACAGCCTGCGTGCCGATCACCTCGTGCTCGAGCTCGCCCACCGCCCCAGCTCCGATCTCGATGCCCTGCGCGACCTCGACCCCAGGATCGGCGTCGGCCTCGGCGTCGTGGACATCAAGGTCAACCACATCGAGACCGCCGACGAGATCGCCCGCCGGATCGAGAGCGCCGAAAAAGTCCTCGGCAGCGGCCGCGTGCAGTTCATCCACCCCGACTGCGGCTTCTGGATGCTCAAGCGCAGCATCGCCGACCGGAAGATCGAAGCCCTGGCCCTGGGGCGGGATCAGTTTCTCGGGAGATAACCGCATTCGCAGGGGTTAGTCCAAGAGGGAAAGGTGGAATGTCTATGGGGTGATCTTTGGGCCACTTGAGTTGAAAGTGAACACCCTCGTTCGGTGACTCCGTTAGGGGCATTCGGAATGAACGTGGATGAACATGTCGATCCCTCATCTTCATCAGCGCCCTCAAGCTACTGACAACCTTGCTATCTTTCGGAAGACTCGGAGATCCTGGAGATGTGAGTAGGCAAAGCTCAAACTTCTCAATTGTGGGCCACTTCTCGGCCTGATCTCGGAATCTGTGGTTCCTGGGAAGTCTATCAATGAAACTGTTAGCAGCAGCCTCAAGCGCAAAGACGGCGTGCGCTATTGAGGTCCGACAGAACATGTTCAGCACTTCAGACCTCGCGCCTCCATCGTTCTCCATGGCGAGATGTGCCGCCAAGATAGAATCTGAGAGATGCATCGAGAACGGATTGATGACTATCTCCGTCATCTCGAAATCAGCTCCAGGAACTTTCATTGGTATAGGCGATTGACTCCGCTGGTTGGGCTAACGTCCCGGATCAGGCGACGGCGAGCGGGAGGCGTCGATGACACGACAGATGCCATACGAGCCGTTGCCTGCATCCGTTTTGTTCGCCCCGTTGGTGGTTGTGGTCGGCTTCATGGATTGGGCGTTTGGGGAAGCGTCAGGTAGCGTGCGATGAATGAATCAAAGGTATCTATGAACAGGCGCTCACTGCAATAGTCGTGGTCAAACAACCAAACCGGACAGTCGTCAGGACGATCCGCATCAATGTCCTCTCGACGAAAGCAAAAGAGGTTGCCCATGCAGTCACTCGCAAATCCGATGAGGTCAGAACTCATGCCCCCGCTCCAATAGAGTTCAGTCGCCTGAACCAACTCAGCACCCGGAGTGAACTGCTGAACGTCGAAATACTCTTCTGTCGTGTCCTCAGGAATGGACTCCAAGATAATGGGTGTCCAAACCGCTCCAAAAGTGACGGCGAACTCCCGATAAGCCTCTGGAAACTTAACCCCCAGGACGACCTCCGCATGATTCAGTTCGTCAGCACTGATCGGAGACCGAGGAGACATACCCTCACTGGCAAAGCGAGCGACGAAGGTAGATTGCAACTCAGAGCGGGTCATCTCGGGGTTATATCTTGGGCGAACGTTGTTTAGCCACAATAAATTGTGGACGAATCAGATTCGCCCACAATTTTTTGTAGAATAACGGGGTTGAGTTGAGGTAAAAGGGGGCCGTTCACGAAAAGAAAGGGTTTTTATGAATGAATCGACGGAAGCGAAAAAGTCTCCGGAGGTCAAGGTTTGGGTGCGGCGAGCCGTTGAAGCTGCGGGCGTTTTCATGCCAGCGCATGCGGATGGGGAACGGCGGCTGGGCTGGTGCGGAAAAGGGGTCTGGTGATTCACTTAGCGGAATTCTAGAAATTCAGTCGTTAGGATTCGAGGATCTTCCGGTAGAGTTGGCTGAGTTTTTTCTCTTGGGGCAGGGCTCTTGCCAGGGCTCCCATCTCGCGGCTCACGGTGCTTCGCTTCCCCGATCCAGCACTGGCTTCGGGCGGTGGACCCTTTGGGTTCTCCTTCCTCAAATGACATGATGGGAGGTCTGTGGTCGGCGCTTTTCAGAGAGGATGCCTTGAGATTGGGGCGTGCCTGAGTGCGATCCTTGCCGTCATGGATCGCGTTTGGGATGTGGCGGGTGGGAGTCGTGAGCCGGGAGTGGCTCGTCGGCGCTCATGGTGGCGGAACGATGGCCGGATGGTCATTTCCGAGGCTACGGGCTTTGTTTCCGATGGGTCGGAAATGGTTTCCGATGAGTCAGAAGACGAGCTCCATCTATCGTTGGGTTGGCGCCATCCATCCCGAGATTGGCGCTGGCGAGCTTGAGATTGGCGCCCACGAGCTTGAGATTGGCGCCCGCGAGCTTGAGATTGGCGCCCACGAGCTTGAGATTGGCGCCCGCGAGCTTGAGATTGGCGCCCGCGAGCTTGAGATTGGCGCCCGCGAGCTT
>JBIKIA010000399.1:0-4828 GCA_044361885.1 Prosthecobacter sp.
CCCAGGAGCTGCGGGTTACGGTGAGGACGCCTTCGGCTTCGGCACGCACCCTGGTCAATACGCCTTTGTCGTGCTTTCCAAGTATCCCATTGATACGGCGAACATCCGCACCTTCCAAAAATTCCTCTGGAAAGACATGCCCGGCGCTGATCTGCCAGACAATCCAGCCAACGGGACTCCGATTGATTGGTATTCCACAGCCGAGCTGAATGTCTTCCGCCTTTCCTCGAAGAACCACGCGGACGTTCCAGTCCTCGTGAACGGCACACCCGTCCACATTCTCGCCAGCCATCCGACACCGCCAGTCTTTGATTCCGGTGCACCCTGGACCGCAGGTGTCGATCACAATGGCCGCCGCAACAGTGATGAAATCCGTTTCTGGAACGACTACGTGACTCCAGGCGCTACCTCCGCCTACATCTACGATGACACCGAAACGTCAGCGACTGCCTCGGGTGGTCTTCCAGCCAATACACGCTTCATCATCTGCGGTGACCAAAACGCGGATAACAATGAAGGCGATAGCACAGACCCCGCCATCAAACGCATCATCGGTGGCAATCTGATCATTGGTGGTGCCGCCGTCACACCCAATCCATTCGTGAACTCCACCTTCGTCCCAGGCGGCGGCGCGGGTCCACAGCCAGATGACACCGCAGCCTTTAGCAGTGGTGTCCGAGTTGACTACGCTTTGCCATCCACCTACGGCCTCATTGTGAATAGCGGTGGTGTCTTCTGGCCTGCTACGGCCCCGGGCACGATCAGTGATGCGACCTCCATCACAGATCATCACATGGTCTTCCTGAACCTCATCCTCAGCGAAGTCACAACGCCGCCAAACGTAGGACTCGCTAACTACTACAGCAGCGCTGCTGGTCTGCTTGGCACCCCCCTTCAAAACGCGCTGCACAACATCATCGACGGTCACACCGTCGTTGACTACGGCACCGTGGATGAGGTCATGCAGGTCATCGACGAAGACGCGACTACCAGCGCCAATGTTCGTCTTCTTTACTCGAATGCTTCACTTCCGAAGACCTCCGCGAATATCAATGGTGGCTGGAATCGTGAGCACGTCTGGCCACGCAGCGACGGTGTCGGCGACACAGGCCCAGACTACTCGGACATCCACCATCTTTTCCCCTGCAAAGACACCGTGAACAGCCTGCGCTCGAACCACCCCTACGACGTGAGCAGCGGCTCCACGAGTTCCGATCCCTTCGCACCTGAGTCCACCTACGACGGCAACTCCTGGGAACCCCTGGATCGGGACAAGGGCATCGTCGCCCGCGCCCAGCTTTACATGATGACACGCTATGATGGCTCCGACACAGACACCATTGATCTCGTGCTCGCGGACAACACCTCGCCCACCGGCACCCAGGGCAGGCTATCCACTCTGTTAGCTTGGCACCGCGCCTACCCACCCACCGAATACGAGCGCAGCCGCAACAACGCGATCTATTCTGGAGCTAGTGTCAATGGTGTCGTCTATGCGCAGGGCAATCGCAATCCCTTCATCGACTTCCCACAGTTTGCCGACGCCATCTTCCTGAACACCACGACGACCTCATTCGCCAAATGGCAGACGCAGAACCTCACCTTCACGCAGCTTCTCAATACCACGACTTCTGGCCCCAATGGTGATCTCGACGGCGACGGTCGCAGCAATTACTTCGAGTTCATTTTCGGCGGAAATCCCGCCACCGGAAATGACGAGCCACTGGTAACCTCACGCGTCGGCAACCAGTTCACCCTTTCGTTCTTCCGTCCGAAAGGTATTACTGAGCAGACCCGCATTGAATCCAGCACACAGCTCCTTGGCGGCACCTGGACGACCGTGCCGGACTGGTTGGCCAACTCCATCGTCACCGAGGATGGTGACTACCAGCGCATCGACTTCACCACGACGATTGCCACCGGCAGCGGCGGACTCTTCTACCGCGTCGTGATTGAGTAAATAGCCTTCGAAGCTGTTCCTCCATGCAAAAGTTAGTCACCATCTATCTCGATAACATGGGCTACGAAGGCTCCACTATGTTCAAAGGCCACGCCAACAAGCATGGCCTAGTCGAAGAGCATTTGCAGCAGCACCTTGAAGAAGGCTGGTGGATCGTATCCACCAGTTCTTTCGGCGGTGCATCGGATGCTTATACTGCCCGGGGTTGGCTTGCCGTCGTTCTGGAGAAGAATACCGAGGCGGATGGACGCGAACCAAGTTCCTGATGTAGTGCCCGCCCCGGCGGTTCATACACCTTCGTCCCGGAGGCCATTTCCCCGTTTTTCGCCCTGTTACCTACCTTACTTTGGCTTCGCCCACTGCGGGCGCTCCTCGATCACATAGTCGGTCATCAGATACTCGGTGCCATTGCGCAGGATGATGAGCTTTACCGGCTGACCCACGCCATACATGTAGAGCCACTTCTGAAAGTCGGCGACGCTCAGGATGCGGTTGTAGGAGAACTGCACAAGGATGTCGCCGACTTGGACGCCGAGCTTCTGAGCCGGACTGTTTTCCCACACGTCTTCAATGGCGACACCACCGTGATGGTTCTTCGCCGTTGGGAAGACTTGCTGCTCCTTTTCAGTCAGAGGGCGCACCGAGAAGCCAGTCCATGGAGACTTCAGGCTGCGCTTTGTCTTGAGACTCTCGTAGATGTTGAAACACAGGTTGATCGGCAGCAGATGCGTCTCGCTCAGGTCTTCGGCGTGACCCGGCTCGGGCACAGGTTTGTAACCGGTGTAAATGGCCGCCACTTCGCCCGTGTCGGCATGAAACACAGGTCCGCCGACTGATCCCGCCGGGATCGTGATCTTCGCGCGGAACATCGTCGAGGCGAGGCTGTGCTGGTAACACAGCTTTGTGTTCAGAGCGGTCACCGATCCGTCGATGGTCTTCAAAACATCGTGTTCCATCGAAACAGCCTGCAAAGCCATTCCTGGAGTGATCTCGCGCTTAACGGCAGACCCGACGGGTGTGAAATTTTCATCCGATTCGATCTTCAGAATGCCGATGTTGATCGTCGGCTCCAAGCCGATGATTTCGGCGGTGAAGGTCTTGCCGCCTGAAACGATCTTCAAATGTTCCAGCAACCTCCCGTCCGGCTTGGCGACGAGGTTGTCGTAGTTGGTGAGCACGAAGCCGTCCCTCTCGACGATGAAGCCAAGGCCACGCTCCATCACCTGACCGTCTGCGTGATTCTGGATGTGCACCACACCTCGATTCGGTGTCTCAGCGGCAAGCATGGATGTCAGAAGAACAAAGGCGAATATAAGTCTCATGGGGCGAAGGATTGGTTGAAGGGATTCACCTCGGTGCCGCGCGTGATGCGGATGAAGGCATGCTGCGTGGCGGTGTGGCAGGCGTTGCAGCTCTGGATGATGCCATCGAGGCCAGCCATCAGGCGCGCTTTGTCCCTGGCAGTGACAGCGTCCTGCATCGGCGTATACGCGGGATGCGCCAAGCGGTCGATCAGCAGCGCGACAGGCAAGTTTTCATACTCAGGAGCCTCGGTTTGGATCTTGCGAAGCTGCTCCTGCGATTCGTGGAGGTAGAAGGCGGCGAGTTCCATGTTCCCGGCATCGGCTGACAAGGCGAGCTTATGCGTGAGCCGCTGCAGATCACCCATCAGCAGGGCGAGTTCAGGCACGTCAGTTGATTCTTCGAGCGGAGCGAGTTGCGCTCCAGTCACGGCGGCAAGCGCGAGGATTTTCCAGTTCATCTCGGACTCACTTCGCGAGGCAGGGTGGATCAATCCACTTCATGCAACAATTTCGACGACTGGCACGGAGGCTGGTCACTGCCTGGTGACAATATACTCACTGCCGAAATCGTCGCGTAGCTCCGGGCGACGCTGGAACAATTGAAGCTACTTCTTGCTGCGAACTCCCCCCCAGGTTCGTCATGCCCCCTATCCCCCCCTTCGTTGCTACCAACGTTTTAATGCGTGCCGTCGCGATCTGTCTCTGCGGCCTGCTGATGTGCGGCATAGCCCGTGCTCAGTCTTACACCTCCACCAGCGCCACCACCGCCTGGAATGCCGCACGCTGGAACAATACCACCGATGCCGCGCCCTATGTCAGCAGCTTCACCGCCAACAATTCGGTGAGCTTCACCTCCGGCACCTACACCTTTGCTGGCATGGGTGCGTCGACCAACGTGGGAAACGTCACTGTCGCCAGTGGTGTGACGGTGAACTTTGCCTCCATCGGTAGCACCTTCGCCACGGGCGGAGCGGTGCGCTCATTCAATATAGGCAGCGGTGCGTTGTTTGATTTTCAAGGTCAGGCCATTTCTACAGCAGCGGGAACGGGATTCATCAAAAGTGGTGATGGCGTGCTCGCAACCGGCGCAGGCACCTTCACTGGAGGTTTCACCTTGAACGCTGGAACGGTTATCGCGCGTGGCACAACGGGTTTAGGCAGCGGTGGCACAAACACGTTGACGCTTAATGGCGGGACACTGGCAGCGAACGGCAGCCGAACCTTCGCCAATACTCGTTTCCCAAACGGGATCACCATCGGCGGCAATGTGCAGATCGGAGCGCTGGCCACCGAGGTTAGTTTGTCGAGTAGCACAGCGAATTTGGTGCTGGATAACGATGTCAGCCTCGGCAGCGCCAATCGCACACTGACGCAAGGAAGCAATGGCTCTCATGGATTCACAGGAGTCATCAGCAACAGTGGATCGGGCGGAATCACTTTTGCCGCGCTTTCTGGAACGGACGGGAGGTTCGATATCAGCGATGCCGCGAACACGTTCACAGGAGACATCCAGATCAACGGCGGCGAGGTGCGCTTCACAGCAGATGGCAGCCTGGGCAACGCG
>JBIKIA010000689.1:0-2749 GCA_044361885.1 Prosthecobacter sp.
GTGATCACAAAGACATCGCCGTCCATCGACAGCTTATGCCCGGCGATTTCTGCGCAGTAGCGCAGGGCCTCATAGGCGGGAACATCTTTGAGCTGGATGGTGATCCTAGCCTTGGGATCACCGCCGGGTTTGACGAGGATGTTCAAGCCCTTCTTCTCGGGATCGAGTTCGCGGCTTTTGATGCGCAGGAACTCGACGGCTTCTGTGAGTGTGGCGTCTTGGAACTGCACCTTGGGGAAGATGATCTTGTTCGCTTGGACCTCGGCGGGGCTTGGTTCCCGCTTGGCCTGAAGCGGGCTTTTCTCGGCCGCAGGTTTGGGATCAACCGGTTTGCCGGTGGCGGGATCGACGAGACGCGCCGTGACGAAGACCATCGTGTGCGTGGTGACGTTTTCCGTCTTTGTGGTGACGCTCCCTGCCGAACGATCTTTGGTGGTTTGCTTCGTGGAGGTGGCAGGAAAGCCAAGGACGACGGTTTGCCCTGAAGTCATGCTGACATTCGCAGTCACTTTGCGCTCTCTGAAAATGGGTTGTTCCACCCCACTCGCGTGCTTCAGAATGCCTTCAAATTCCACGATCTGTGGTGAGATATCTAAATCGATCTGATTCCCACCAGTCACTTTGGGAAGCAAGGTGAGCATGGTGCCGATTTGTTTCGTGGCTGCCTTGCCTTCAGCGTCCTTGTAGGCGAACTCGCTACCGATCTCGATTTTGGCTTCCTGGGCGGATCGGGTGGTCACTCGTGGCGCGGCGAGCATGTCTACCCCTTTGGCACCTTCGACTTTCTTCAGGAATGTGCTGAATTGAACATCATTGAGCATCCCGCTGACGCTCGATGAAGCAGCAGCGGTATCGAAAGGCGCTAGCAATGCCTTGGCCTCCTCACTGACTTCGATGAATTTGGCTTCAATCAGCACCTGGGGTGCATTGGTGTCCGGCGGGGCGGCCTTGGTGATGCCGAGGAAGGTGAGGAGCACGATGCAGAGACTGAGCGTAGTTTTCATGAGTGGATGCTGGGTGGGTTGAGTGGCGATGGATTGAATGCGAGAACGAAGCGCGATGCCGCGCTGAAAGATGCCGACGAAACCGAGGCTGAGTTCGTGGTGGCTGAAGGCGTTCTCCACCTTCAACAGCGTGTGCCCGTAGGCGACCCGCTCTGGCTGCTGCTCACGGTCGAGCACCTGGGCATCGCAAGCGGCCTCGCGATCGAGCCGCGCTTTGAAGAAGGCGAGCCAGAGCAGCGGATTGAACCAATGCAGCGAGAGCAGCAGGCAAAGCAGCGCATTGAGCGGTAGATCACCGCGCTTGATGTGAGTGAGTTCATGCCTGAGCACGAACCGCGCGTCCCGGGCAGTGAGCGTTTGCTCGAAATGCGCTGGGAGCAGCAGCGTGGGATGCAGCAAACCGGTGACGGCAGGACTGCGAATCTCCGAAGCCATCCACACACGCGGTGTGCGGCGAAGACCGATCTCGCGGGCCAACGCGGTGACTTCGTGCAGCAAAGCATCACTAAGGGGGACTTGGCTGTGTTTGAAACGCCAGAGCGTCTGCACGAATGCTCCGAAGCTGAACAACACCATGCCCGCAGCACCGATCAGCCATGCGAGGCTGATCACCTGCAGCCATGGGATGGACTCAGGCATCTCAGAGGCTGCGACAACCGGCATGGTGGCGGTCAAGGCCGCGCCTTGCTGCATTAACACCGGCACCGGCAATGGCGCGGGTGAGGTGCGGATGATGGAGCCGACGCTCCACGAGCTCTCGGGAAAGCCCGGCATGAGCAATACGATTAGCACCGGCAGCCAAAGCGCATAACGCCAGCGTGCGGGCACACGATGTCCCAACAACGCCTGCACGATGAGCACCACGATGATCAGCAGCGAAGCACGTGCCCTGGTGGCGAGGAGCCAGTCAAAAAGAAGCGTGAGCGAGTGCATTGCAGGTCAGGAGTTCAGGGATTGATCGAGGATCTTCTTCAACTCGCGCACCTCCTCGGCGGTGAGCTTGCTGTTCTGCGCGAAGTGGACGAGCAGCGGCTTGGCCGCGCCGCCGAAAATGCGCTGCATGAAAGACTCGCCCTCCGCACGGACGCAGGCCTCTCGCTTCACAGCGGGCAGGTAGGTGCGCGTGCCGGAACTGTTCTCGCTCGTCTTGATCGCGCCTTTGTCGATCAGGCGCGTCAGCAGCGTGCGCACCGTGTTTTCGGCCCAGTTCATGGTTGGGCGCAGCGTTTTCGTGAGTTCAGAAGCGGTCTGCGGAGAAGACTCCCACAGAGCTTCCATAAGGCTCCATTCGGATTCGGAAATGTCGGGAAGTGATGGCATGATGAAGCGCACTTCACTACAGGTGTCGGGATGCGTCAACTACAAATGTAGTGACTCACGAAAGGACGGATGAGCGCGAGTTTATTTTCTATTCCGCCCAAGTTTCAATCTCCAGCTTCACGCTGAAGTCAGGAGCCACGGTCGCGGTGACCCGGTAGTGCGGCGATGCCTCCAGATAGCCATGCTCCGGCGGGCGAGAGGTGGATGTTGCTCAAACCCATCACTTCCCGGAGTTCCTGCAAGCGGCTCGGCAGCCGCTCGCGGATGCGCTCAGCGTAGTCGTGGGCGGCGGGGTTGTCCGGCGCGGTGGGCATGGCGGTTAATGCGGATGGAAGGGAAGCCAAAGGCACGGGCAGCAGGGTGGATAGGAAATCTTCGGCGACTTTCATGATTGGGTATAAAAGAGAGCATTACTTGCCGCTGGA
>JBIKIA010000084.1:0-12461 GCA_044361885.1 Prosthecobacter sp.
CTGAGCCTGCGGCAGTATGCGCTGGATCAACTTGCCGCCGATATATGCCTCGACTGTGACGGTCTTGGCGGTGGCATCGGTAGAGAGGACTTTGCCCTCCACCTTGTTGCCGTTCATGAGTTCGATGGTGTCCGCGCTGACCCAGCCAGCCAGAATAAACACTACTATGCCGAAGCGAAGGAGTGAGGTCATGGTGGATCAGGCGTTGAGTGGAAAACCATCGGTGGAGGTTATCTTGCCGCTCTTTGAAACGAGCAGCGCGTCCGTGCCCGGCGTGCGCCTCACGAGGTCCATCCCACGCTCGGCACCGAGCACAAACACCGCCGTCGAAAGCGCATCCGCAGCCATCGCCGTCGGTGCGACGATGGACACGCTGGCCAGCTCCTTGGGTGAATGACCGGTGTGCGGATCAAACAGATGATGATGCACAAAATCATCGCTGAATCGTGTCTGGTAGTCTCCCGATGTCGCGAGGCAGCGGTCCTGGAGTTTTGCCATGGAGACAAAGGCATCGTCATGTCGCGGATGCTGGATGCCCACGGTGAATGCTGAGCCGTCCGGCTTGCCACCGAGCGCATTCATCTCACCCGCATCGATCAACGCGTGAGCCACGCCAGCTCGGCGCAGCACTGCCATCGCTGCATCCGCTGCAAAACCTTGCGCGATACCATTCAGCGTGATCGCCGTCCCTTCGCCAGTGAGTTGGATGCGACTCGGCGTGATCTGTAGCCGCCGCCAGTCCACCAAAGCACGAGATTGAATCACTTCTGCCTCATTCGGCAGGCAGTTATGCTTCTTCGCGTTATGATACAGATCCCACAGCGGCTGCACAGTGACATCAAAGGATCCGTTCGTTTCCTTCGCCATGGCCGTTGCATACTCCAGCACGGTGACCAGATGCGGATGCGGTTGAGTTAGCATCGACTCCTGATTCAAGCGACTGAGCTGACTCTCCGTCCGGTAAATGCTCATCACACTCTCCACGAGTTCGAGTTCGGCAAAGGCCGCGTCGAGCGCAGCCTCCGCAGCCTCTTCATCACGATGCCAGACGGACATGGTGATGGATGAACCCAGCGCGTATGAGGTCCGGCGGAATATCAGCCAAGGCCGGTCTCGTGACCACAGCCAGCCTCCCGTGCCGAGGGCTGCGCAGGCACCCGCCGTGCCCATGAGGAAGCGGCGGCGATTAAGTGATGGGGCGTTAGCATTCATGATGTTTCGGGTGCTCACAACGTCAGGGCGGACGGCGCTCTCTCGCTCATTGTCCAAGGTGCGAAAGATGAGACTTTTCCTCAATATTGTTGTCCGCTTTCCGAACGCAGGAGCAACCTCCGCATTACCCGCAGCATGTTCGCCGCCATCATCAATGCACGAATGCGGCGTCACATCCGTCGCACTCCAAGACGCTGCCGCGATGCTTTGCCGCATCATCGGTGCCTTCATCCTGGGGTTAGCTGCGCCCACGCTACGGAGCCATGAGCCACTCCAAATTGAAGCGAGCAAGCGTGAGACCTGCGCCTGCAAAGCCGGGCTTCGTGCCGCGTCCGTAGAAGCAGAGGATGGTGCCAGCCTTCGTCACAGCGATGTCCGAATACATGCTGGGGCCGGGCTCGATGGTTTTATTGACCGGCCAAGTCTGGGCTTCGTCTCGGCTGAGTTTGACACTGACGTTTTGGCGGTCGCGGCTTTTGCCGGGCTCGGGCTTGCCTTTGGCTTTCTCAAGATTGTGCGGGTTGGAGAAGAGGATGGCGCTCTGGCCGCCGTGATCATAGCGGACGATGCCACCCATGCAGATGGGCTCCAGCAGGGCGTCGTCAAATTTCGGGGTGCTCCAGCCGGTGGCACCATCTTTGCTGGTGGTGACGAGGCGGCGATGAGCCTTCGATTCACTGCGGACGTTAAGCATCACTCGTCCGTCTTTGAGTTCGATGGCGACGGTTTCATTCGGGTTGATCCATTCATCCGTACAGGGCACGGCGATATCACCCGCCTTCCAGGTTTTGCCAGAGTCGTCGCTGTAGATGGTGGCGGTGACGCTGGGGCGATGGGCATTGCCACCCGTGCCGGTCGAAAGCCAGACTGGGACGACGAGGCGACCTGTCTTGAGCTGGATGCTGTGATTCGGACCCGTGGCGAGCACCTTCCAGTCGTAGTCTTTTTTAAAGGCATCAAAGGCAGAGGTGACCTCGGTCGGCTTGCTGAAAGTGAGCCCATCATCGGCGCTGCGTTGATAAAAGACGCGCTCGTATTCGAGGCAGAAGAGCATGTGAACGGTCCCGTCCTTGTCCGCGATGAGGACAGGGTTGTTGTAGGTCACGTCGGCAGGATCGACGTTCTTCATCTTGAGGGCGAAGGGGTTCTTCTGCTTCGGGCCTTCGACATTCGCGATGCTCTTTGGCGCACTCCAGGTCTTGCCATCATCCGTGCTGCGGCGCAGCAGGATGCGGATGTCGTCCCAGTCGCTGACGCCAGCGGGGCGTTTGCGCGCCTCGCACCACGCGAGCATGCTGCCTCTGGCCGTCACGACGATGCCGGGGATGTGGTAGATATTGTAGGCGGGGTCTTCGCCAGCGGTGAAGAGGTCTTGTTTTTCGATGAATGGCTCCGCAGCATTGAGGACACTGCAAAGGGCGCAGAGGAACACAGAGGTGAGGATTGATTTCATGGTGGTTGAGTGGAGCGGTTAGTTGAATTTGTTCTAGATAATTTTCGCCACCAGCACGCAGCCGATCTTGGGGCCGGGGATGCTTGCGACGTAGCTTCGGGGCGTGGCGAGACGGTGTGAGATCAGCGTCTGGTGAGCTTCACATGCTTGAAGTCCAGTCCTTGTGCGCCGGACAGGCGCAGTGGCTTCATTGTGAGTCTGGCGGGGCCTTTGGGAAGCTTCAGTGTGCCAGCCTTCAAGGTCTGCCAGGAACGATCCCGGTAGCGTGTTTTGCCTTCGGCATCTCGGTGGGGAAGGGGAATCTCCGGCGCTGAAGCTGCGGGGATGGGGACTTCGAGGGATTGGCCACTGATGCTGAGGTGCAGGACTGAATCTGGCGCATCAATGGCATAGGCGAGTTCGATTTCGTAGTCGCCTTCGGTCACGACATCGATCTCAAACCAGACTTTGGACTCGGGGTCTGTCCAGCCGGTGAGCCAGTCGTTGGCAAAGCCGGGACCGCTGGCGAAGTGGAGGGGCTTGTCGAAATAGGACTGCGGGGCGTGGAGTTCGACGGGGTTGTGCTCGGCATAACCTACGGGAAGCGGGAAGCGTTGCAGGACGGAACTGGAGATGTCGGTAAACCAAGTGTCGTACTGCGCGGCAAGTTTTTGCACGAGGTCGGTGTGCTCGCCAGCGATGTCCTTCTCCTGACCGGGATCGGTCTCCATGTCGTAGAGCTGCCAGGGGCTGGCGCTGGCATCATTGGACTTGGCTTTGGATCCACCGGCTGGGCCCCTGATCTCGCGGACGAGCCGATGCCGCTGGGTGCGCACGGCTCCGGGATACTTGTTTGTCTCGTCGATGGGATTGTGGGTGAAGAGTGTGCGCTCGGACCATGCGTTGGCTTTGCCATCAAGCAGTGGGCGGAGGCTGATGCCATCTACCTTCGGACCTTCGGGAGGCTTGACGCCGCAGAGGTCGAGCAGCGTGGGCAGGAGATCGATGTGGGATGCGATGGGCTTCACGAGATGAGGCTGCCATTGGGCCGCAGGCCAGCGGATGAAGAGTGGCACGCGCGTGCCGCCCTCATGCACGCTGGTTTTGCCGCCGCGCATCCCGGCGTTGTAGGTTTTCACGCCTGCGGTGCCGCCGTTGTCGGTGAGAAAGATGACGATGGTGTTGTCCGCGAGCTTGAGTTGATCGAGGTGCGCGAGCAGGCGGCCCACGTTGTCGTCGATGTTTTCACACATGCCGTAGAAGGCGGCCACTTTTTCATCGAAGCCTTTGGCTTTGAACTTCTCGAAGTACTTGTCCGGCACCTGATAAGGCGAGTGCGGCGCGTTGTAGGCGAGGTAGCAAAAGAAGGGCTGCTTCTGTCTGGCGGTGATGAAGCTGATCGCGTCATCCGTCAGCACGTCGGTGATGTAACCCTTCGTGGGTTCGGGCTGGGTGCCGCGCAGGAGGGTGCCGTCGAAGTAGTTGTTCCAGTGGCCGTTGTTGAAGCCGAAGACATGGTCGAAACCCTGGCCCTGCGGCGTGAAGGGGAACTGCTCGCCGTTGTGCCATTTGCCTATGCAGGCGGTTTGGTAGCCCGATGTCTTCAGCGCCTCGGCCATCGTGACTTCCGAAGGACGCATGGCCTCGCGATTGTGGGTGACGCCATGGCAGCCGGTGCGCAGCGGCCAGCGTCCGGTGAGCAGGGCTGCGCGAGTCGGCGCGCAGAAGGAGTTTACGAAGAAGCGATCAAAGCGCACGCCGCTTTGGCCGAGCTTGTCTATGTGCGGCGTTTGAAGGTGCGTGTTGCCGTGGATGGAGAAGTCGCCGTAGCCCTGATCATCGGTGATGATGAGGAGGACGTTGGGCGGCTGGGAAGCCAGTAGTTGGGACCCGAGAGCGGTGAGCAGGAGGATGATTGCGCGAAGCATGGCGTGGGAACGCATGATCGCGGCGAATCATTCCAGTACTCCCACGGCTGACCAGATGCCGGGTTGGGCTACGATCAGGGCTCGCACGCGTTCGGTGAGCGATGTGGCGGGCGGCGGTGACGTGAGGGCGTGGAGGCAGGTCGCTTGTTCGTCTGCCGACAGTTCGCGAGAGGCGATCAGGAAGGCACGGCCACGTTGCGCGAACGTCAGACGGACGAGGTCATCCTTAAAGTTGCCGCCCTTCACCGGACCGAAGCTGATCACCACTCCATGCGCGCCGATGGCGAGCGAGCGGCGTGTCACCGCGTCGGCTTCAGCAGTGATGGGCGACCACTTGGTGGCTGCATCGGCTGCCTCCGTCGTGCTGAGCAGGAAACAGGCATTGGCGAGAGGACCGAGAGGAGGCTGCGATAGAGCCGGGGCAGGGGACACGCTGCCTTCCGGGCGCAGCATTTCAAAGCTGACATCGCTGCCGGACTTCGCGGAGTCACGCAGGGTGCGGAAGGCCCATTCCCAGCCTGGCACGAGGGTCACGACCACGCCGGGCAATGCCTCCGAGAAAGCCCCAAGTTGCGCGAGCAAGGTGGCATCGACGGCCAGCACGAGGCTGCGCAGGTCAGCGCACAGCTCGCGCGCGGCCTGGATGATCTCATCTAGCAGCGGTTTCAAATCTCCCGCTGTGCGCACGCGGGACTGATTCGTTTTTCGTCCGGTGGCGCTCTGGGCGATCCAACTGTACTTCCCCGTCGCGGCATCGCCTTTGCTGATGAGGCTGATCCAGACGGAGCCCGCGAGTTCGGCACGCTCGCGCATCTCGCTGGAGATCGACCACAGCTCGACAGTGCGCTGATGTTCCAGGCTCTGCAGCAGCTTCGGTTCTTCATCCAGCGCCTGGACGAGCACCGAGGGTGCACGGCGTCCGTGCAGATGCTTCAGGGCCAGCAGGCGTAGATCTTCGGGCAGGCAGCGGGTCAAAGTCACCTCGCGGTCCAGCAGCGTCTCATGCAGGAAGTAGAGCAGCTCTTCATCCTTGATGGCCGTGGGATCGAGTTTGCCCCACGCTGTGCGCAGGCAGGCAGTGACGCGTTGCCATTCGGCTTCATCACGCAGCACGGGCATGCGGCGCTGGTTTTCCCGCAGGGCGCGGGCGAGCTCGATCACGGCCTCGGCGGACTCGGGGAATTCAGCGCGCAGTCGGGTGAGTGTGCCCAACGATTGATGCCGCAAGGCAAGCCGGGCGGCGCTTTGTAGCACGTCTTGCTGCTTCTTCAGCGCGTAGGACTGGGCGCGTTTGCCGATCCAGGCCAGGGCGGCCAGCGGGTGGTGCAGGACGACACCTGCAGCGCGCAGTTTCTGCCAGTCGGCATCGGTTTCGATCTCGGCGAGGAGGTGGGTTTGAAAGCTGTCCGCTTCATCGCGGAAGAGTCGTGCGGCCTCCATGCCTTTCTCAGTTGCGGGACCATCGCCAGGGAAGGGGAGATCATCCAAATTTACGCGCAGCGCCGCAGGTGCGATCACACCGGATTCGGCGAGGAACCATGCGGCGATGCTGCACCGCTGGCGCAGCGCTTCGGGGGCTCGCTCCGGCAGCAGATGCAGCGCGAGGGCGGTCCGGCGCAGGGCCTCGATGGGCAGTCCGGCGCTGCGATGCAGTGCGGCGGTGTCGAGCAGCATCTCGATCTCCGGGAACCTCGCGGGAGCATTCGCCGGGCGCAGGCTGCGGGCCATGCGGAGGGTGGTGAGGCTCCAGGCGGCATCGTTTTTCACGAGGTCGCGCAGCGCGGTGATGACCCATCTTTCGAGCAGACGTGGCGGCACGGGCAGCCAGGCTGTCTGCGAAAGGAGGCTCCAATCCACAGCGCGGCCGGCTTTCCACGTCGGGTCCAGTTTCGTCAAGACGGCGCCCAGATCGGGCAGCAGGCCCTCGCGGCCAGCCGCTACATGCGCCAGCCAGAGCACGAGTGATCCCGCTGGCTCAGTGAGTGCTTTTTCAAAGCGGCCCAGCTCGGTGCGCAGAGCCTCCAGGGCACGGGTGGAGCGCGCGCCTTCGATGAGCCAGCCCACTACGAGCACCAGTGCGGGCACGGCCAGCGGCATCTCGCGCTGCTTCAGGGCACGGGCGGCGAGGTCGTTGAGGTCCAGGCGCTTCTCGGGCGGCGAATCAGGGCAGTGCAGATGCCGCCAAAGCTGGTAGTCCGGGCGCGGGCCGTGCTTCGGGTCACGGGCGCGCCAGAAGTCGCGCAGGGCGGCGCGGGCGGGCTTTCCCTCCTGGGCTTTGCGCCAGGCGTCATACTCACGCGAGATCTCCGCCAGCGATGTGGTGGAGACGGGAGGTGTCGGAGCGGGGCGATGGGTTGGGCGACGGCCAGGGGGGCGCATGATGGGGGCGCGGATGCTACGCAGGCAATGCCTGAGAGCAAATGAGGTAAACGTCGGCTTCTTTGCGGCTGCATGATCAGCCAGCAGATGGGATGGACAGCGGGCGATTCCTCCCCACCGTGCGCGCCCTTTTCCCGCCCGCCCTTTTTTGAAACTCCTCGTCCTCATCCCCAGCTACAACACAGGTCGCATCCTGCCACAGACCGTGGCAGACGTGCTGGCGCACTGGCCCGAGGTCTGGGTGGTCATGGATGGCAGCACCGATGGCAGCGCTGATCTGCTGAAGCCGCTCATGGCGGGGCACCCCGGTCTGAGTGTGATCGAGATCCCGAAGAACGGTGGCAAAGGTGCCGCCGTCCTGCATGGCACCCGGATGGCCCATGACGCTGGCTTCACCCATGTGCTCACCATTGATGCCGACGGCCAGCACCCGGCGGAGGACATCCCGCACTTCATCGATTTGGCGCAAAAACATCCCGAGGGCGCGATGATGGGCTGCCCGGTCTTCGGGCCTGAGGCACCTCAACTGCGCGTGCAGGGCCGCAAGATCTCCAATGGCTGGGCCAACATCGAGACTCTGAACTGGGGCATCCCCGACTCCCTCTTTGGTATGAGGCTGTATCCCATCCCGGCGCTGCTGCGCGCCTTTCGCGGCACGCTTTGGGCTCGCCGTTTTGATTACGATACCGAGATCGCCGTGCGCCTCGCCTGGCAGGGCGTACCCATGATCGCCGTGCCGACCAAGGTGCGCTATCTCACCCCCGAGCAGGGCGGCGTCTCCCAGTTCCGCTACTTCCGTGACAACACCCTGCTCACCTGGATGCACGCGCGTCTCCTCATCGGTTTCCTTTGGCGTCTGCCGCTGCTGCTCCTGCGTGGGCGCAATCCCCTGAAAAAATGAGCAACGCCGTCCCCAGCCCTCACGCTCTCGAAGCCATCGCCCGCCTCTGCGAGGGCCGCTGGGAGCTGCACTACACGCGGTCAAAACTGCGCAGCGACCCCGTCTACTCCGCCGTCATGCGCGAGGTCACCGGCAGTCCACTCCCCCTGCTGGACATCGGCTGCGGCATCGGCCTGCTCGCCCATTACCTGCGCGCCTGCGGTCATGCGGCACCCGTCACCGGCTTCGACTACGACACGCGGAAGATCCACTCCGCCCAGGCCATGGCCGCCAGGGCCGGGCATCGCGATCTCGCCTTCGCCGCAGGCGATGCACGCACCGGCCTGCCCGACTTCACCGGGCACGTCGTCATCCTCGACATCCTGCAATTCTTCACCGAGCCCGAGCAGGACGCCCTCCTCACCGCCGCCGCCGCCCGCGTGGCCGCAGGCGGGAAGCTCATCATTCGTTCCGGCCTGCGCGATGACTCCTGGCGCTTCCGCATCACGGTGCTCGGAGATTACATCGCCAAGCTCAGCTTCTGGATGAAAGCCGCCCCCACGCGCTATCCCGATGCCGCCCAGTTCCAGCGCGTGCTCACCGCCGCCGGCCTCAAGGTGCGCATCGAGCCCATGTGGGGGGGCACTCCCTTCAATAACTTCCTCATCGTCGGCGAACGGCGCGCTTGATCCAGCGGCGGCTTTCTTCATAACATGGGCGCATGTCTCCCCGGACCTGGCTCACCCTGATCTTCGCCCTCACCGCCGCCACCCTGCTCAGCAGTTGCGGTTCCAAACCCACCCGCTGGGAGTATGGCTACACACGCGGAAAGACCGCCGTCATCGTCAGCGGCAGGGCCGTGCCGCCCGCCGGATTGCCCAGGCAGGTCATGCAGATCATCAGCGCTGGAAACCAGATCGTCGGGCTGCCCTACAAATATGGCGGCGGCCACCGCAGCTTCAGCGACTCCGGCTACGATTGCTCCGGCACCGTGTCCTACGCCCTGCGCGGCGCCGGATTGATCCGCAGCCCCGGCACCTCCGGCAGCTTCCGCAGCTATGGCAGTCGCGGCGTCGGCAAGCACGTCACCATCTACGCCAAAAACGGCCACACCTTCATCGTCGTCGCCGGACTCCGGCTGGACACCGGTTACAACGGCGAAAACGAAGGCCCCAAATGGTCCACCCGCTCCCGCCCCATCAAAGGCTACGTCGCCCGGCATCCGGCAGGTTTGTAAGCATGTCCTACGGCGTGCAATTCATGCATTGATCTGCCCGGAATCGCGCTTGCAGAAGGGACTTGCACTCCTACCATCGCGACCCTTTTTCTCACAGACATGGAACAACCTCTTCCCGGACAACGCTGGGTCAGTAACAATGAACCCGAAATGGGGCTTGGCGTAGTCATGAAGGCCCAGTTTGGGCGCGTGGAACTCTTCTTCCCAGCCGCTGGGGAGATGCGCCAATACTCGCTCACGGGAGCACCGCTGCGCCGGGTGCGCTTTCAGCCGGGGGACACGGTCAAAACTCACGAGGGCAAGCAGATCGAGGTCGAGAGCACGGAGGAGCGCAGCGGGATGCTCTTTTATCTCGGCAAGGATGTGGAGATCAGCGAGGCGGAGCTGGCGGACACGATCAGCTTCAGCAAACCGCAGGACCGCCTGATGGCGAGCCAGATCGATGACTTGGTGACCTTTGACCTTCGTGTGGAGGCGCTGCAGCGTCGCGCCCAGATCCGCCAGTCCACGGTGCGTGGGCTCTGCGGCGGGCGTGTGGATTTGCTGCCGCATCAGATGTTCATCGCGAATGAGGTGGGAAACCGCCTCGTGCCGCGAGTGCTGCTGGCGGATGAAGTGGGCCTGGGCAAGACCATCGAGGCGGCGCTGATCCTGCATCGGCTGCATCTCACGGGCCGCGCGGATCGTGTGCTGATCCTGGTGCCGGACGCGTTGGTGCATCAATGGTTCGTTGAGCTGTATCGCCGATTCCATCTCTGCTTCTCGATCTATGACGAGAACCGCTGCGACGAGGTGGAGACGGAGGAGGAAAGCGCGAACCCTTTCCTGGAAAGCCAGCTCGTCATTTGCAGCACCACCTTCCTGGCGAAGTCGCCAAACCGCGCCGCGCAGGCGCTGGAGGCAGGCTGGGATCTGCTGATCGTGGATGAGGCGCATCATCTGGAATGGAGCACGCAGGGCGCGAGCGCGAGCTACGCGATGGTGGAGACACTGACGGCGAAGATCCCCGGCCTGCTGCTGCTGACCGCCACGCCGCAGCAACTCGGACCCGAGGGCCACTTTGCCCGTCTGCGCTTGCTGGATGCGAACCGCTACGCCGATCTGGAGCAGTTCCTCGAAGAGTCGAAGCACTACGAAGAGGTGGCCAGTGCGGTGGATCGTCTGCTAGAGGGGAAGAACCTCAGCGCGGCGGACCAGAAGCTCTTTGCCAAAAAATCACCGCATGTGCAGTCGCTGGCGAAGGAGACGAAGGACGGCACCGAAGGCGCGCGCGAAAAGCTCGTGGCGGCGCTGCTGGATGAGTTCGGCACGGGACGTGTGATGTTCCGCAACACGCGTGCAGCGCTGAGCGGCTTCCCCGAGCGCAAGGCACAGCTTGCACCCATCGACGGCGGAGATGATCCGCTGGAGGCGAAGGTGAAGTGGCTGGCGGCTTTGCTGAAGAAGCTCGGCGAACAAAAGGTGCTGCTCATCTGCCGAACCCGAAAGCTGGCCGAGGAGATCAATGAACGCCTGCTGCGTGAGGTGAATGTGACTGGCGCGCTCTTCCACGAAGGTCTCACGCTGATGCAACGCGATCGTCAGGCAGCCTTCTTTGCCGAAGAGGAGTCCGGCGCGCGCATCCTGCTCTGCTCCGAGATCGGCAGCGAGGGACGCAACTTCCAGTTCGCGCATCATCTCGTGCTCTTTGACCTGCCGCCTGACCCCGAGTTGATCGAGCAGCGCATCGGGCGACTGGACCGCATCGGTCAGACGAGCACGATCCACATCCACGTGCCCTATATCAAAGCGAGCGCCGAGGAAGTGCTGGCACGCTGGTATGACGAGGGCCTCGATGCCTTCGAAAAGAATCTTCACGGAGCCACTGAGATCGCGCAGGGATTGCAGGACTCGCTGAATCCGCTGCTGGAAGACTTCGATGCCAAGGCGCTCACCGCTTTCCTGAAGGAAACCAAGACGCTGCGCAGTCAGGTGACGAAGAAGCTGGAGCGCGGCCACGACCGGCTGCTTGAACTCAACTCCTGCAAACCCGAGCAGGCCGATGCGGTGATAGATACCATCCGCAAGCTGGATGCTGACGATGAATTTGAGGAGTTCTTCATCCGCCTCGTGGATCACTTCGGGCTCGAAGTGGAGGAGATGGAGAACCGCAGCTACGTCTTCAAGCGCGGCGACTTGATCACGGATGCCTTCCCCGCGCTGCCGGAGGAAGGATTGACCGTCACCTTTGATCGCCAGCGTGCCATCACGCGGGAAAACATCGCGCTGCTCACGCCGGATCATCCCATCGTGCGTGGTGCGCTGGACCTGCTGCTCGGCGGTGAAGGTGGCAATTCCAGCTTCGCCGCATGGCGTGGTGCAGGTGTCGAGGGACTCATGCTGGAGACGCACTTCGTCGTCGAATGCGTGGCACCCTCCGCCCTGAATGCGGACCGCTTTCTGGCACATGTCCCTGTTCGTGTGGTCGTGGATCATGCGGGCAAAGATCGCCGCACCGACACGGCGTATCTGCACGCCAAGCTCGACAAGAGCAACCCCACGCGCCTGCTGGAGAAGCCGCCCGTGCGTAAGAAGCTCTTCCCCGACATGCTCAGCGCCTCGCGCAAGATCGCCGATGCGGAGATGAAGAAGCTCGTCGCCGAAGCCATCGCCACCATGAAGGAGAAGATCCAGGCGGAGATCGACCGGCTCGAAGCGCTGCGCGTGCATAACGACCACGTCCGACCTGAGGAGATCGAAGCTCTCAAAGCCCAGATCACCGCGCTTGAAGAGGCACTCGGTGGTGCGCGCCTTCGTCTCGATGCTCTGATGCTGGTGGTGCAGTCGAAGTGACCGAACCCTTGGATTGAAAAAAGCCCCGTTTCCTTTTCCCGACGGCTGTGTATGGCAGGAGGATCATCCCCCCTGCCATGACCCTGATCTCTGGAACCGCCGTCGCTGAAAAAGTCCTCGAAGAATGCCGCCGTGACATCGCCGAGCTGGCGAAGCTCGGCAAGAAGCCCGGCCTCGCCGTGGTGCTCGTCGGTGATGATCCTGCCTCCCGCGCCTACGTCCGGTCCAAGGACAAGAAGTGCCGCGATCTCGGCCTGCATTCCGTGAAGCACGAGCTGCCAGTCAGCACCACGCAGGCGGAGCTGCTCGCCGTCGTCGAGGCCTTGAATAACGATCCCGCCATCCACGGCATCCTCGTGCAAAGCCCGCCGCCAAAGCACATTGATGAAGCCGCCATCGTCCGCGCCATTGATCCCGCGAAGGACGTGGACGGCTTCCATCCGATCAACGTCGCCAAGCTCGCGCTGGAAGATCCCACGGGCTTTGTTCCCTGCACTCCGCTTGGCTGCCAGCGCCTGCTCATTGATGCAGGCATCGAGACCAGCGGGGCAAATGTCGTCG
>JBIKIA010000598.1:0-3277 GCA_044361885.1 Prosthecobacter sp.
TGATGCCACGGTCACCGTCGCCCATTCCCGAACCAAAGATCTGCCCGCCATCTGCCGTCAGGCGGACATCATCGTCGCCGCCATCGGCAGGCCCGGGTTCATCCGTGCCGAGCATGTCAAAGAAGGCGCGGTGGTGATCGATGTCGGCATCAACCGTGTCGAAGCCCCAGGCACCGAGAAAGGCTACAGGCTCGTCGGTGACGTCGCCTTTGAGGAGGTCGCGCCAAAGTGCAAAGCCATCACCCCCGTGCCCGGCGGTGTCGGCCCCATGACCATCGCCATGCTCATGGCGAACACGATCAAGGCGTGTAAGCAGGCGTGAACTCCCGTCATGTTTCAGGAAGCGGCCTCCCGTCTCTGCACCGCCTGCGGCATGTGCTGCAATGGCGTGCTGTTTGAGATCGTCCGGCTCCAGCCGCAGGACTCGATGAAGGAGCTGGAGAAGCTCGGGATGCAGATCAATCGGCGCAAGACGCAGCCCTACTTCAAGCAGCCCTGCCGTTTCCTCAATGACTGCACCTGCACGATCTATGAGCAGCGCCCCACGCGATGCCGACGCTTCGAGTGCCTGCAATTGAAGATGCTCGCGGCGGAGGAAATCACCGAGGCGGCGGCGGCGGCGAAGATTGAGGAGGCCAGGACGCAGGTGCAGCGCGTCCGTGATTTGCTGGCCGGGGCAGGGGATGCGTCCACCGATGAGGCGCTCGAAGAGCGCGTGAGACACGTGTTCGGGGATCAGACGGACACGCCATTGTATCACGAGATGCAGACCTTGAGGCGACTGCTGAGCCGGGAGTTCCGCGCGATGACCGAGTGAAAGCCAATGGCAGAACGAGGCGTAGCGTCTGTATGTTCCGACCACTCGCTCTCCTCCTCGCCGTCACCGCCCTTCATGGAGCCGATCCCGTCCCGCTCTTCATCGAAGGTTATGCCGGACAACGCAGCGTCGCCCAGGGCGAGGAGATCCCTGTGCACGTCAGCACCACGGCGGCCAAGTTTGAGATCGAGGTGGCCCGCCTCGGTGCCAACCGCGAGGTCGTTTGGAAAAAGGGCGACGTGCCCGGTGCCGTGCATCCCGTCCCCGAGGACGCCTCTGCCAATGGCTGCCGCTGGCCGGCGAGCGTGAATGTGCCCGTGGGGGCGGATTGGAAGAGCGGCTACTACGAGGTCAGCCTCCGCGCTGCGGATGGCGGGGGCAAGTGGACGCATCGCGGCGCACGCACCGCCAGCAGCAGCGCGTGGTTCATCGTTAGGCAGGCAAAGCCCGGCACCACCTCCAAGATCCTCCTGCAGCTCTGCTCGAACACCTACAACGCCTACAACAACTGGGGCGGCTTCTCCGTGTATGCCTACAACAGCCTGTCGAAGAACCAGGGCAGCCGCGTCAGCTTCGAGCGCCCAGGTCCATCGCAATTTAGCCGCTGGGAGCTGCCCTTTGTCCAGTGGGCAGAGGCAAATGGCTACCCGCTGGAGTTCGCCGCCAATGATGACCTGGAGTTCCGTCCCGAGATCCTCACCAGTTACAAGCTCGTGCTTAGCGTGGGCCATGATGAATACTGGAGCACGCCGATGCGTGACAACTTGGAGGCCTGGATCGGCAAGGGCGGGAACGTGGCCTTCTTCAGCGGCAACACTTGCTGCTGGCAGGTGCGGACGGAGGACGCGGGCCGCGCCTTCACCTGCTTCAAGCAGAACTACCATCTCGATCCCGTCTTCCAGACGCGGAAATTCGACCTCCTCAGCACCGCCTGGAGCCACCATCTGCTGGGCCGCTCGGAGAACAGTCTGACGGGCGTGGGCTTTCTCTGGGGCGGTTACATGCGCAGCCACGGCCAGTTCATGGATGGGGACGCGTCCTTCATCGTCCACCGCCCCGACCACTGGATCTACGAGGGCACCGGCCTGAAGAAGGGGGAGCGCTTCGGGGCCAAAGACACCATCGTCGGCTACGAGTGCGACGGCTGCGAACTCGAGTGGCGCGACGGCCTGCCCTTCGCCACGCACAAGGACGGCACGCCCGAGACCTTCGATGTCCTCGGCACCTGCCCCGTGCGCTGGCACCCCGACGATGTGGAGTGGTATGAGAAGTGGGAGATCGGCCGCACCGGCGCGGCCTGCCTGGGGCTCTACACGAGGGGCGGCACTGTCTTCACGGCTGCCAGCACGGACTGGGCGCATGGGCTTCAGGGCAAAGATGCCCACGTCGTGCGCATCACTCGCAATCTGCTGGACCGGCTGGGCAAGTGATGCCGTCCAGATGGTTCTCCCGAATCCGATCAGCCCTTCATCCGTGATGTCGCGGCTATTCCTGGAAGTAGTCAGTGCGTGATCACGGCATGCTGCCGCTCGGCGATCAATTCCCCCTCAGCTCTGAGCCAGTCCTCCACATCATGGCCATCGGCTGCCCCATGGTTCTCATAGTTCAGGTAGGCGCGGTCCGCGACTTCCTCAGGGGTAGGAGTCACAACAGTCGGGGCTTGGTTCTCCCCTGCAGAGACACCCTCGGTGGAAAGTGCAGATGCAGGACGTTCTTTGGATTTTGAAGCAGATCGATGTTTCATCGGAGATCATCTTTCCGAGTCAACACCACTACCGCCATGGGGTGTAGGCCCCATGGCGGCCATGGGCATGGCCAGCGATGGTGCGTTCCCCCATGACGATCGACGCTTCCTGTTGCCTTGAATATGTGATCCCCGCCGAGGTTCACGCCATCTTCATGCTGCGCCCGCGCAGCGGCTGGGGGCAGTGGATCATGCGGGAGGAGTTTCTCATCAAGCCGCGAGTCCCCGTCGTGGAATATACCGACTTCTATGGCAACCTTTGCCAGCGCATTGTCATGGCGAAGGGCACCTTTCATTACTCCATGAAATGCCGGGCCTGGGTGCCGACGGAGTTGGACGCGCAGCCGCTGGCCCCACTCCAGACGGTGAAGCAACTGCCTGTGGAGGTGCTGCATTACCTGCTGCCGAGCCGATACTGCCAGTCCGACAAGCTGGGCGATCTCGCCACCTCCATCGTGGGCAAGTCACCAAGCAGCCACCAGCACGTCTCCGACCTCCGCAATTGGATTCACGACAACATCGCCTATCAGAGAGGCACGAGTAACTCCTCCACCTCCGCGTTGGAGACCTCCACCACGCGACGCGGAGTGTGCCGTGACTTTGCGCATCTGGGTATCGCACTTTGCCGCGCCATCAATGTACCTGCGCGCATGGTCGTGGGCTTTGTTCATGGTCTCGACCCGATGGACCTTCATGCATGGTTCGAGGCCTACATA
>JBIKIA010000044.1:0-15712 GCA_044361885.1 Prosthecobacter sp.
TCCCATTGATGCAGGTTCCATCGCCGAGGAAGTCACGAAAGCAGTAAAGGATGGCATAGTCGTTATCGGACTGGGTGAAAGTGCCACCACACTGCCCTGCTCAAGCTCGCTCCTGGTGGATCAACGACAGTTGGGCCGGCTCGCGGGTGAAGTTGTCGTGCGCGCTCTCACTCGAAAAGCTCAGGAAGAAGCCAAAAGCGAGATCGTCGGGCGCATTGTAGAACTGCGCGGGGATCATAACAGTCCGCAGAGCACAGCCCGTCACGAAGGGTTCATGGAGGAGGTGGGTAAAGCTCCAGGACTTGTTCTCGTTCATGACGCACCGGGTCAGTGGACACGTCAGGGAGGCAAAGACCGCACCGTCGAGGCGATGCGCCTCCAGAGCCGATTCGATGCGCTCTATGCTCACAACGACTCCATGGCCATGGGAGCCTCCGCCGCACTTGGAGTTCAGCGCCAAGAGGTGCTGATCATTGGCACTGATGGTTTTCTTGGCGATGAAGGCGGGCTTTCGCTCGTGAATGGCGGGGAAATTGATGCGTCGATCTATCAACCATTACTCGTGGACCAGGCTTGGCAGATCATCCTTCGTCGGACGGAGGATTCCACCTTTACCCCGAAGCCGAACTACAGGATCGCCCCCTTGGCGATCACGCCAAAGACAGTGGAGGATCTGCGCCGCAACGGGCCTCCCCCACTGCCTGCACTTTGAATCATCAGGCGCGTTTTTTCGCAGGAGCCTTTTTGGCAGCCGCCTTCTTGGCGACTGTTTTCTTGGCAGCTACTTTCTTCGCGGCCACCTTTTTCCTGGCGACTTTTTTCGCCGGCTTCACAACCTCAGGAGCTTCTGGCTCCCAGGGCACCACCGGCGCATCGCCCCAAAGTTCTTCCAGGGAGTAGTACTCACGTTTTTCCTCGGACAGCACATGCACGAGCACATTGGGGAAATTCACGATGATCCACTGGCTGTCGAAGGAGCCGTCCACAATCAGCGGCTTCATGCCATGCTGTTCGCGCATCTGGACCACGACCTCATCACGCACAGCACGCAGCTGAGGTGAAGATCCTACAGAGCAGATGACAAAGAAATCCGTAACGGGAGAAAGGCCGCGTAGATCAAGCAGCACGATGTTTTCGGCTTTTTTATCATCGGCATACTTGGCGCACATTTGCGCGGTTTCGAGGGCGTCCATGAGTGATTGGTAAGGTATAGGGCGACTCAGAACCCACTTTCGCCCTCAAAGCAAGCTTGCATCGAGAAAGCGCGCGAGATCCAGACTCAACGAATTCGACCCCAGTGCGAAGTGATCGGCCAGTAGCACCACAGGGCCGGGCCGACGAGATTGCGCTCGGGAACGGTGCCCCAGACGCGGGAGTCGCTGCTGTTGTAGCTGTTGTCCCCCATGGCGAAGTAGTCCTCGTCATGCAAATTGATCTTGTTGATCATGCCGCCGACGTTTTCAGCGAAGCCGTAGCCGCGGTAACCGTTCACAGGCTCGCCCCGTGTGCCTTGCATGACTTTCTTGAAGCCTTGCTCCTCGGCTTCCTTGCCGTTGATGAAAAGCTTGGGAGACTGTACATCCAGGAGATCCCCAGGAAGACCGGCGAGGCGCTTGATGTAGTGCTGCGAGCCTTGCTCGGCGGGCACGTTGATGCCACGAATGTGCTTCGTCGTAAATACGAACACTTCACCACGCGTCGGCGTGCGGAAGTGGTAACTGACTTTGTCCACGAGGACATGATCCCCATTGTGAACCACGCCTCGTGCGAGCAACTGCCCCTCTTTGACTGGCAGTCCGCCGGGCAACTCACGACCCCAGCGCCGGTCAGGCGTGTCACGCCCGGTTTGGACTGGGTCGGCATTCAGATGCTCGATGAGTTGCAGCTCATTGAGCAATTGCGTCTTCGGAGATTTGATCGTGATCGTATGCTTGTCCTCGAAGTGCAGTTTGCAATACGGCATGAAGATTAAAAAGCGATGCTCCGTCAGCGGTTCCCTGCCTCGCAGGTTCCCTGTATGATCCGACACCACATTGATATGACGTGTGCTGGAGAAGATGGAACCCACCCAGCCGACGAGCCCCGGTGACGGGTCTTCCGCCGTCGCCTCCGCCGTGATGCCGTTGAGCGTGGGCTGCATGGATCCGGTTGGGATCTGGAAGGGCTGAGCAATGTAGGCGCGGATGCCGAGGGCAATGACGATGGCCACAAAGATAACCTCCACGTTGTCTGCAATCTCACTCGGCGCAGCTTCAGGCATGGCCTTTTCACATACGCGGTTGATCTCCTCGTTCAGCATCTTCAGACGCTCCTTGTTCTTCGTCTTCATCGCGTCTTCGAGACTGCTTCGGAGCGTCTCGATTTCATCGAGCTTCGCCGCAGGCAACAGATCACGTTTGTAATTGAGAAAACGGGTGACGCCTTTGTGCAGGAGCTGGGCGTGCTTGAGATAGCGGGGAGTGAAGAAAAACATGAGGGGGACGGTGTGAATGAGGAGGAAAACGTGGTGAGATCACATCACCATGCCACCATCGACGGCGAGAACCTGGCCCGTAATGTAACGAGCCTCCGGGCTGGCCAGAAAGGTAACGGCGGCAGCGATGTCCTCTGCCTGCCCGAAGTCGCCAAGTGGGATCTTTTCCAAAATGGCCGCCTTCACCTTGTCATCCAGCACGCCTGTCATATCCGTGGCGATGAAGCCGGGAGCGATGACGTTTGCAGTGACACCACGGCCCGCATATTCCTTCGCCAGTGATTTGGTGAAGCCGATGAGGCCAGCCTTGCTCGCGGCGTAATTTGCCTGCCCCGCATTGCCGATGAGGCCGATGACGGAGGCGATGTTGATGATGCGTGCGCCTTTCTGCTTCAGGATGCTGCGCTGGAAGGCCTTCACCATGTGGAATGCGCCCTTCAAATTGGTATCCACCACGAAGTCCCAGTCTTCCTCGCTCATGCGTAGGAGCAGACCGTCCTTCGTGACACCGGCGTTGTTCACCAGAATGTCCACATGGTCGAAGTCAGCCAGCACCTGCTTGCCCATCTCGGCTACTGCCGCTCCGTTGCCCACATCCACGGCATAGCCTTTCGCGGCACCTGGATACAGTGCATTGATGGCCTCCGCAGCGGACTGGGAATTGGCTTCTGTGCGGCTAACAATGGCGACTTTAGCCCCCTCAGAGGCAAATTTTTCTGCAATGGCTTTACCGATGCCACGTCCGGCACCGGTCACGACGGCGACTTTATCTTGGAGTTTACCCATGGGGCATCATGGAGGGGGGGCATGGGCTGGCAAGGGCGGTTACAATCCAAGTTTAAACTTTTCATCGTGCCCTGCTCGACCTAGCCTAGAAACACTCCTCTTCAAAAAACAAACCTCAACACATACACACGACCATGGGCCTGATGGATTACCTCAAAGGACAGTTTCTCGAAATCATTCAATGGCAGGACGACTCGCGCGACACGCTCGTCTGGCGCTTCCCGGATGAAGACAAGGAAATCAAACGCGGCGCGCAACTCATCGTGCGCGAGTCGCAGGTGGTACAGTTCGTCTATCTCGGCCAGTTTGGCGATACCTTCGCCCCCGGCAAACATGACCTCGTCACGGATAACATCCCCATACTTTCCACGCTCAAAGGCTGGAAGTATGGCTTCGAGTCGCCCTTCAAGGCCGACGTGTATTACGTCAACACGCGCCTCTTCACCGGCAACAAGTGGGGCACCAGCAACCCCATCATGATGCGCGACCAGGACTTCGGCATCGTCCGCGTCCGCGCCTTCGGCACCTTCGACTTCCGCATCAGTGATCCGAAGCTCTTTCTCAAAGAGGTCAGTGGCTCCGACCATCACTTCCGACTCGATGAATTCGCCGACACCATGCGCAGCCGCATCGTCAGTGTCTTCACCGATGCCCTGGCTTCCGCCAAAGTCCCCGTGCTCGACCTCGCCACCCGCTACAGTGAGCTCGGCGACGCCCTCCTGCCCATCATCAATCCGCAGACGCAGAGCAAATACGGCATCGAGATCACCAGCTTCCTCCTCGAAAACGCCAGCGTGCCGCCAGAGGTCGAGGCCGCCATCGACAAGCGCAGCAGCATGAGCGCCATCGGCAATCTCAACGACTACGTGAAGTTCCAGATGGCCGAAGGCATGGCCAAAGGTGGCCCTGGTATAGCCGGTTCCGCCGCCGAGATCGCCATGGGCTTTGGCATGGCGAACCAAATGATGGGTCAAGGTGCCTTCAACATGAATGCCCCGCAGACCGCGCCAGCAGCCGCTGCGGCTCCTGCCACCGACATCCTCACGCCCGCCCAGGTCGCCCAAACGCTAGGCGTCACCGAAGGCGATGTCATCGCCAGCATCGATGCCGGTGATTTGAAGGGTAAAAAGATCGGCAGCCAATACCGCATCACCAAAGCGGCGCTGGATGAGTTCCTGGCGCACTGAGGTTTTTGAACAGGAGGTCAGGAGATTTGGAGATGGTTCCAATCCTTCTGAAACCTCCTGTAAAAAACCCTCCAAAACTCCAAATCTCCTGTTAAAAACCTCCCGTTAAAAAACCTCCTGTTTAAACCACATGAACCACCCGCTCGCCAATCAAGCGGCGCAGATCACGGAGGATGTGATCGGGGCGGCGATTGAGGTGCATCGGGACAAAGGACCCGGGTTGCTGGAGAGCATCTATCAGCGCTGCTTGATCCATGAACTGCATCTGCGCGGTCACGCCACGGAAGTCCAAAAGACGGTTCAAGTCCGCTACAAAGACCTCGTGTTTGAGGAGATTCTTCGCTGCGATGTGATCGTCGATGACTGCCTGCTCATCGAACTCAAATCGGTGGCTGAAATTCTGCCCGTTCACAAGGCCCAAACCATCAGTTACATCAAACTCCTCGATCTACCCCGCGGCCTCCTCATCAACTTCAACGTCCCCCAGCTCATCCAAGGACTCCACCGCGTCAAACACCCCGCCTACGACTGACCGCCCTTCTCCAGATCTTTGAACAGGAGACAGGGAGTTTTAAAGGGTTTGGATCAGCCTCGCTGCTTGCAGCCCCTGTCTTGGAATCCGAACTCCCCTTCTCCAAATCTCCTGTTAAAAAATTGCTCCTTTAACAGGAGACAGGGAGTCTTGAAGGGTTGGGATCCGCTTCGAACCTCCTGTTTTGGATCACCGCCAGACCTCCCCGTCCCTCCTCATCTCCAAACCTCCTGTAAAAAAATGCTCTCCCGTCGTCACCTCGTTCTCCTTGCCCTCGCTTCCTCCGCCGCCTTGGCGCAGCAGCCCGCTGTTCCAGCGCTGACGTTAAAAGTCGTCACCGACCGCACCGACGCCATCTTCGAAGCAGGGGATACCGTCAGCTTTCTCATCGAATCGAGCGATCCCTCCCTGCCCTCCGTTACGGCAGTCGTTTCCGAAGATGGCTGGAATGCCCAGCCCGCTCAAACCGTGGCACTCACTCGGGGCAATGGTTCCCTCAGTGTGGCGCTCACGAAGCCCGGCTTCACCCTCGTCCGCATCACCGCCCCGAAGACAACCGCCTCCGCCATGGCCGCAGCCGCTTGTGATCCCACCCAGATCAAGCCCAGCCTGCCCATGCCAGATGACTTCGACAGCTTCTGGACCAAACAAAAAACCGCCCTGGCCAAGGTGCCTGTGAAGTTCACTCTCAGCCCCGTCACCACGCCCGCCAAAACGGTCGATGCCTTCGATGCGCAGATCGACTGCCTCGGCGCTCCTGTCTCCGGTTATTATGGCCGCCCAAAGAGCGCCATTCCCAAGTCCTGCCCCGCCATCCTCTTTGTCCACGGGGCAGGCGTCAGCGGCTCCAGCCTCGGCGGCACCTACTGGGCAGAGCGTGAAGGCGGCATGATCGCCATGGACATCAACGCGCATGGCATCCCCAATGGAAAGCCCGCCGACTTCTACAAGCAGCTCAACGAAGGCGCGCTCAAAGACTACCGCTATGTCGGCCGCAGCGACCGCGAGACGAACTACTTCAAAGGCATGTTCCTCCGCCTCGTCCGCGCCATCGACTTCCTCACCGCCCAGCCTGAGTGGGATGGCAAGACCGTCATCGTCTATGGCAGCAGCCAGGGCGGCTTCCAGGCCTTCGCCGCCGGAGCCTTGGATGAGCGCGTCACCTTCATCTGTGCCGGAGTCCCTGCGGGATGTGATCACACCGGCATCTCCGTGAACCGCATCAACGGCTGGCCCAAGCTCGTCAGCATCACCGGCGGCAAACCCAACGAAGCCGAACTGCAAACCGCCCGCTACTTTGACAACGTCAACTTCGCCCAGCGCTGCCACGCCAAAGGCGCCGCCGTCACCGTTGGTTTCATCGACACCACCTGCCCGCCCACCAGCGTCTATGCCGCCTTCAATGCGCTGACCATTCCCAAGAAGATCCACATCGACACCCTCGCCGGTCACAAAAACACCCCTGAGGCTTCCAAGTTCATGCAGGACGCCGCGCTCGCTCACGTCCGCGAGATGAAGGTAGCAAAGTGAATTTTGCTCAGGTTACTCCACTCACCACCTCTGCCATCATATGATGGAAGGTGGCTCGGGACGGAATCGAACCGCCGACACGGGGATCTTCAATCCCCTGCTCTACCAACTGAGCTACCGAGCCGCTGCCCTTTTGTGAAGGGCCGCGATAGTGGCAAAGCTCAGCATTCGTGCAACGGATTTTTCACGCTTTCTTCATCAATGTTTGCTGGATGAAGTTCGCGGCATGGCGCGCCCAGTTGAATTGACACGGTATCATGAAGCCCCCTCTCATTGAACAACACAAGATTCACGGGTTCCAAGGTGCCCCTGGCATCGCCCGGGTATCCCTGGCCTCTGTCGAAAAGATTGACAGCAGGTGCGATTGGATGCCCTAGATGGCCCCTTTTCCGTCCAGCCTTCCGTCTTTCCATCATGTCCAAAGCTCTCATCATTGCCGAAAAACCCAGTGTGGCCGCCGATCTCGCCCGTTCGTTGGCGAAGGCCCCGGGCATGAAGGCTTTCACCAAAGAGAAGGACTATTATGAGAACGACACTCACGTCATCTCCAGCGCCGTCGGTCATCTGATCGAGTTGGCGATGCCTGAGGTGAACGGCAAAAAGATCGGCTGGGGCTGGACCCATCTGCCCATCATGCCGGATGAATTTGAGCTCCGTCCCATCGAGGACAACGCGGACCGCTTCAAGCTGCTCAAAAAGCTCATGAAGCGCGCGGACGTGACCGAACTCATCAATGCCTGCGATGCTGGCCGCGAGGGTGAACTCATCTTCCGCTACATCGTCGAGTGCGCCGGCATCAAGAAGCCCGTGCAGCGCCTCTGGATGCAGTCCATGACCCAGGGTGCCATTCTGGATGCCTTTAAAAAGATGCGCAGCGATGCCGAGATGCGCCCGCTGGCCGATGCCGCGAAGTGCCGCAGTGAATCCGACTGGCTCGTCGGCATCAATGCCACGCGTGCCTTCACCGCCCTGAATTCCCGCCACGGCGGCTTCCGCCTTACACCTGCGGGCCGCGTGCAGACCCCTACACTTTCCATCCTGGCCAAGCGCGAGCGCGAAATCCAGGTCTTCACCTCACGCACTTACTTTGAAGTGCATGCGCTCTTCGGCGTGACCGCCGGGACTTATGAGGGTCGCTGGTTGGACGAAAAGTTTGTCAAAGACGAACAGGACGAGCACAAGAAACCCGAACGTCTCTGGGACAAAGCCAAGGCGGAGGCCATCGTCGCCCGTTGCCAGGGCAAGCCGGGCAGGATCGAGCAGACGACGAAGCCCGTGAAGCAGGTCGTGCCGCTGCTTTACGATCTCACCAGTCTCCAGCGCGAAGCCAGCAACCGCTTCGGCTTCTCCGCACGCCGCACCCTTCAAATCGCCCAGGCTTTGTATGAGAAGTTCAAAGTGCTGACCTATCCGCGAACCGATTCACGCTACCTGCCGGAAGATTACCTCAGCACCGTCTTCGACACCTTGAAGACCTTCGCCAGCCATGATGATCGCAAGTCCGACGCGCTCCCTGCCGATCTAGGCAAGCACGCCGCCACTGCGCTGGACAACAAATGGGTGCGCCCGACGAAACGCGTCTTCGACACCAGCAAGGTGAGTGATCACTTTGCCATCATCCCGACCGGACTCATCCCGCCGAAAGGCCTGCCTGAGGCCGAGCAAAAGCTTTTCGACATGGTCGCACGCCGCTTTGTCGCCGTCTTCTTCCCACCCGCCGAGTTTGAAGAGACCGTCCGCATCACCCGCGTGGAGCAGGATGCCTTCCGCAGCGTTGGCAAAGTGCTCATAGATCCAGGCTGGCTGGCCGTGTATGGCAAAAAAGCCGCTGAAGAAGCCGCTGGCGAAGGCCAGGAGCAGGCCGCAAAGCTGCTCGTCCAGGCCAAGGATGGCGACACCGCGCAGACCAAGGATGCCAAAGTCGAGGAACTGCAGACCAAGCCCCCGGCGCGCTTCAATGAAGCCACCCTGCTCCGTACCATGGAGACCGCTGGCAAGCTCGTAGAAGATGAAGAACTCGCCGCCGCGATGAGTGATCGCGGACTCGGCACACCCGCCACCCGTGCGGCCATCATCGAAGGCCTGATCAGCGACAAATACATCGAGCGAGTCGAGCGCAACATCGCCGTCACCACCAAGGGCCTTGCTTTGATCGATCAGATCAGCGAGATCGGCATCGAGGCGCTCAGCTCCCCCGAGCTCACCGGCCAGTGGGAATACAAGCTGCGCCAGATGGAGTCCCACCAGCTCGAGCGAAACAGTTTTATGCGGGACATCCGCAAACTGACCACGGATGTGGTGGAGAAGACCCGAGCCTATCAGAAGGCCGCCAAGGACCGCGTCTATCCTGATCTCGATGTGCAATGCGGCACCTGTGGCCAGCGTGGCTTCACGCAGACGGAAGATTACTACGCCTGCAAAAACGAGGAGTGCAAAGTGCGCGCCTTCAAAGTCATCGCTGGACTGCATCTCTCCGAAGAGCAGATGCGCGAGCTGCTGGAAAAGAAATTCCTGCCCCCGATGGAAGGCTTCCGCAGTCGCCTCGGCAAAGAATTCTCCGCCGGACTGGAGATCAAGGACACCGGCAAGGTTGCCTTTGCCTTCACCGGCGAAAGCAACGATCCCGATGCCCCGCCGCCCTTCGACTTCAGCAGCGCCGAGCCCATCTGCGACTGCCCGGTCTGCGCCAAAAAGAAGCGCATCGGCAAGATCTACGAGACGACGACCAACTTCATCTGCGACGTGGCCGCCCGAGATCCGAAGCTCTGCAACGCCAAGATCCCGCGCGTGCTCTGTAAAAAGGAAATCAGCACCGCCAGCGCCATCAAGTTCTTCACCGAAGGCAAGTCCGACCTCATCGAGAACATGATCTCGAAGCGAGGCCGCCCCTTCAGCTCCTTCCTCCTGTGCAAGGCCGGTGAAAAGCGACTGCTCGGCTGGGAGTTCCCACCGCGCGAGCCACGCCCGAAAGCCGCTCCCAAGCCCAAGAAAGGCAAATTCGCCGCGAAGGAAGAAGAGGCTCCCGAGCCTGAAGCCTGATTACCGCCACTCGTGCCTCGGATAGCGACCGCGTAGCTGCGCCTTCACGGCTGGATAGCCTTCTTTCCAGAAGCGGCCGAGGTCGGCGGTGGTCTGGATGGGGCGCTGGGCGGGTGAAAGCAGATGCACGACCACGGTGATGCGTCCGGCAGCCACCTTCGGGTTCTCATGCACGTCGTAGAGCTGCTGGAGCACCACGGGCACGCTCGGGGCCTGCTTTTCATCATACTCGATGCGCGCGGTGCGGCCGTTTTTCAGCGGCAGACGGTCAGGGACGTAGCGCTCCAGGAGATCGCGCTGACCATGGCTGAGCCACTGATGCAGCGCGGGGAAGATATCCTTGTCTTTGAGCTGACGATAGGTGACGCAGCCTTCGCAGACTTGCTCGATGATGAGGCGACGATCCTCCTCGGTGATGGGTGGGAGCTCCATCTCGGGCATCCATTTGGAGAGGCAGTTCACCCGGATGATCCACTGCTCCACCTTTTCATTCCAAAGCGGGAGCTGGAGCCTGCCAGCGACGACTTCTTCGGCCAAGAGCGAGGCCGCGGTGCTGCTGTCGGGTTCGCCACGTTCTTTGCTGCTGAGCACGAGGCTGCGGAAGCGCACTTCCTCCACATTGATGACGCGGCGGTTCACGCTGTCATATTGAGCGCGCTTGCCGCTGGTGAAGTCGGCGGGGAATATCTCGCGCAGCCATTCTTCCTCGACCTTGGTCACGAGATTGAGCTGCACGGTCAGCGCCTTTCCCTGCACCTCCAGGATCTCGGAGGCGACGAGCAGACGCGGTGGCTTGATGTGCGCGTCTTTGCCGAGATGGCCGCTGTAGCCGCCAGGCAGTCGATAAATGCGGCTGCCGCTGCTGGTCTCGACTCCGAGATGATCGCTGAAGGCGGCGAGCAGGGTCTTCGCCAGCGATTCCGCACTGGCGACTTCGTCATTCACGGGCAAACCGGCACGCTGGGCGATGCGGAGGAACTGATCGTAGCTCCGGCCAGCCTCACGAGCGCTCATGGCGTGGACATTCAGCGGGATGCAGGCGCTGGGATCGAAGTTCAGCGCCTCAGCACGGATGAAGGCGCGCAGTAGGGCCTGGAATTCGCTGAGGTCGTTCGGCTCCCAGAAGTCTTCGTTTTTAAAGGAGGAGTTGTTCTTCCCCACCATGAGGATCTCGCGTCCCTGAGCTAAGGCGGCGCACATGGCAGCCTCCCGCACGCAGCCATTTTCACCTGCCGCCAGCAGCATTCGGGCAAAGCGCGGATGCGTGGGAAAGGCGGACATCTTCATGCCGATGGGCGTGAGTCGAGCCTCCATCACGGCTCCGAGATCATGCAGCAAGGTCTCCGCGCGAGTCCTCGCGGCTTCGGCAGGTTTCTCGAACCATTCGATACCGAGCTTCGCCTTATCTTGGGCCACATGCAGCGCGAGCAGGGCCTCGCTGAGTTCTAGTCGCTGGATCTCCGGCAGCTCGCTCTCGGCACGGTGCAGGTGCTCGCGCTCGGCCCAAAGGCGCACGGCGATGCCGGGGCCGAGTCGCCCGGCACGTCCGGCACGCTGCTCGGCACTGGCGCGGCTGATTTTCTGCACGGTCAGCGTGTTCAGCCCACGGCGCGGATCATAACTGGCGACACGAGCGAGACCGCAATCGACGACGGCTTTGATGCCTTCGATGGTGAGGGAGGTCTCCGCGACATTCGTGCTGACGATGATCTTCGCCTGCTCGCCCGGCGTGACGGCGGCGTCCTGATCCTGCGGGGTCATCTCGCCATGCAGGGAGACGATGCGGCGGCCTTTGGCAAAGCTGCGGCCCTGCATGACGGTCATGGTTTTGCGGATCTCGTAGGCTCCGGGCATGAAGACGAGGATATCGCCACTGCTGCCGAGTTCCGAGGCGAGCGTCTCACAAGCACGCGCCGCCTGATCCCAGACGGGCTCGGTTTGATTCAGACGCAAATCGCGAGTCGGTGCCTGATAGCGAACCTGCACGGGGAAGGTCCGGCCCTCGCTCTCCAGCAGTTTCACCGGATGCATGAACTCCGTCAGCGGCCCCGGCACCAGTGTCGCCGACATCACGATGATCCGCAGATCGGGACGACGCTCGCGCTGAAGCGCATGAGCCCAGGCGAGAACGAGATCACCATCGAGATGGCGTTCGTGGAATTCATCGATGATCACGCAGCCGACCTTCGCCAGGTCCGGGTCTTCCATGAGTTGGCGGAGCATCACGCCCTCCGTGACATAGACGAGTCGCGTGTCCCGAGAGGTCACATTGTCAAAGCGCACCTGATAGCCCACCTCGGCACCGAGACGGCCATTGCGTTCCTTCGCCACGCGCTGGGCCAGCATTCGCGCCGCAATGCGCCGGGGCTGGAGCACGATGCAGCGCTGGCCTTCTTTGAGGATGCCAGAATCGAGCACGAACTGCGGGACCTGCGTGGATTTACCCGAGCCCGTCGGAGCTTTCAGCAGCAGGTTCGGCGTGGCCGGATCACGGAGGTGCGCCACGACGGCATCACGGATCTCAAAGATGGGCAAACTGGCAGGAGCGGGCATGGTTTAAAGCGGGCCGCTTCTGTGCTCTGGGCTGAGGCAGGGGTCAAGGAGTGTGACGAGTCGCGTTGCAGTCCGGATAGCCGGAGGTGGAGTGCGGTGATGATTCCTGGATTGCCGCGCCTGCGGGCTGCGTTTAAAACGAACGCATGTCAGACACTCCAGCCCGCTTCATCCAGATCGACGACGCCGCCCGCGAAACCAACCCGTGGACCAACAACGAATGGCTCTGCCGCCCCGATCTCGTGGAGGCAGATAAGCTGCTGCTGGTGCGGGCAAACATGGACCCGATGCACTGCCACCCGTTCCACCTTCATCCGCATCGGGAGGAGATCATTTATGTGATCTATGGCCGCGCCGAGCAGTGGGTGGGCACGGAGAAGCGCATCCTAAAAGCAGGCGAGATGGCCCACATCCCGCCAGGCGTGATTCACGCCACTTACAATCCGCACAAGGAACCGCTCGTTTTCCTGGCCATCCTCTCCCCCGCAAAGCTGCCCGATGACCTCGCTGCCGTGCCTGATCCGCAGGATGTCTCCGCGCAGGAACCCTGGGCCAGCCTGCGGGCGGGTTTGCCAGAGTGCGCCACCCTGGCCTGAGCCGCCAATCAGGCTTGGATGGCAGATGAGATGGCTCGCAGTCCTTGCGCAGGCGTATCCACGGTGATACTCACCCCGCCCACCTCGCATGTCTGACCTCTCCCATCTGCGCGCCGATTTCCCCATCCTGCATCAGCAGGTCGGCGGGCATCCGCTCGTGTATTTTGACAGTGCCGCCTCCAGTCAAAAGCCGCGTCAGGTGATCGACTCCCTGGTTCACTACTATGAGTACGACAACGCGAACGTGCATCGCGGCCTGCATGAGCTAAGCAACCGCTCGACGACGAACTTCGAGAACGTGCGGAAGAAGGTCGCCAGCTTCATCGGCGCGGCGAGTGATGAGGAGATCATCTTCACCCGAGGCACCACGGAAGGCGTGAACCTCGTGGCGAACGTTTGGGCGCATCAGTTCCTCAAGCCCGGCGATGAAGTCGTGATCACCGGCATGGAGCATCACAGCAACCTCGTGCCCTGGCAGCTCGCCACTCAGCGCAGCGGCGCTACCTTAAAATATGTGCCCGTGCTCGATGACGGCACGCTGGACATGGCCGCGCTGAATGAACTGCTCGCTGGTCCGGTGAAGCTGATCGCCTGTGTGCATATCTCGAACTCGCTCGGCACCAAAAACCCCGTGCAGGACATCTGCGCGAAGGCCAAAGCGCGAGGCATCACCACCTTCATCGACGGTGCTCAAGCCGTGGGCCATGTGCCCGTGAACGTGCGCGAGATCGGCTGTGACTTCTACGCCTTCTCCGGTCACAAAATGTGCGCCCCGACCGGCATCGGCGCTTTGTATGTTCGTGCGGAAGTGATGGATCAAATGCAGCCCTGGCATGGCGGCGGTGAGATGATCGAAACCGTGTCGATGGAACGCAGCACCTACAAGTCCGGCCCCGCACGCTTCGAAGCCGGCACACCGGACATCGCGGGTGTCATCGGGCTCGGTGCAGCCATCGACTATCTGGAAAGCGTCGGCCTTGAGACCATTCAGGAGCACGGCCGTGAACTCACGACCTACGCTTTGCAGAAGCTCGTTGCTTTGCCCGGCCTGCGACTCCTAGGGCCGCCCATCGGTATCGATCGCGGATCGCTCGCCGCCTTTACCCTGGCCTGTGCACACACGCATGACCTCGTGGAGTTTGCTAACACTCAGGGCCTCGCTTTGCGCGGCGGACATCACTGCACGCAGCCGCTGATGAAGCGCTTCAAAGCGCCCGGCACCAGCCGTGCGAGCTTTTACTTTTACAACACGAAGGCCGAGGTGGATCGCATGATCGACATCCTCCAACAGGCCATCGCCTTCTTTTCCTAACGAACCATGGCACTCTCCGACGACCTCCGTGACCTCTACCAGCAAGTGATCCTCGATCACTCCCGCAGCCCGCGCAATCATGGCCAGCTCCACGGCGAAGGCTGCATCCACGTGCATGGCGACAACCCGACCTGTGGCGACGAGATCGACATGTGGGTCAAAATCGGTGCCGATGGCAAGGTCGAAGACCTCAAATTCGAAGGCCAAGGCTGCGCCATCAGCCAAGCCAGCGCCAGCATGATGACCGTGAAGATGAAGGGCGCGGATGCTGCGAAAGTGCAGACATTGCTGAAGGACTTCCGCGCCGTCGTCACAGGCGAAGGCACCGTGCAAGACGAAGACGCCCTCGGCGAACTCGCCCTGCTCGAAGGCGTGCAGAAATTCCCTCAGCGTGTGAAGTGCGCAATGCTCGGCTGGCGAGCGCTGGAGCAGGCAGTGCAGCAGTCGAAGGAAGGCACCCATGCCTGAACTCCCGGAAGTCGAAACGACGCTGCGCGGTGTCTCGCCATACCTCGTCGGGCGGGTGATCCGAGAGGTGATCGTGCGGGACAAGCGGCTGCGCTGGCCTGTTCCAGATACGATTCATGAACTGGAAGGCACCCACATCACCGCTGGATCAAGACGCGGGAAGTATCTCCTTTTCACCAGCGCCAAGGGGACATTGCTCCTGCATCTCGGCATGTCTGGCAGCCTCCGCGTGAGTGATCCGGCGACGCCGTGGAAGAAGCACGACCATGTCGCGCTCACCACGGATCAGGGGAAGCAACTGCGTCTGCATGATCCTCGCCGCTTCGGCGCGGCCCTGTGGATCGAGGGCGATCCTGCGCTGCATCCTCTGCTCTGCGATCTAGGCCCCGAACCGCTGGGCGATGCCTTTACCACCGCAGCACTGCACCACGAATGTGATGGACGTAGTGCGCCGATCAAGGCGGTAATCATGGACTCCCACACCGTCGTCGGTGTCGGGAACATTTATGCCTGCGAGGCTCTCTTCATGGCAGGCATCCACCCAAACAAAGCGGCGGGTAAAGTGACGAAGCCACGCCTGGCGAAGCTCGTCTCCGCCATCAAAGAGGTGCTAGCGGCAAGCATTGAGATGGGAGGCACCACGCTGCGAGATTTTGTGAATGAAAAAGGCGAGCCGGGATACTTCAAGCAGACGCTGCGAGTCTATGACCGCGAAGACGAGCCCTGCCGAGTCTGTGGTGCGAAGGTCAAGCGTCTCGTGATGAGCAATCGCTCGACTTTCTTTTGTCTGAAGTGTCAGAAGTGAAGTTGCACCAACACGGATCCGCTTTGTTAATCACTACGCCGCAAAGGAGTCATGAGCTGACCCATTAAGACGGACGCTTCGACATGGATTAGGTCGCGCGATGTCCCCTGCCATAAATGAAGTAGTGGGCGGTCTGCGATACCTCGAATGTCCAGCCAAGAGTTCTCAGTCGGTTGACCAAATCTGATGGCTCGTAGAACACCTTGTAGATCTGATACTCGCTCCCATTGTTGAGCCGTCGGCGCAGTGTCGTAGCCTCGGGCTTCGGTAAAAGATGATCTGACGCAGTGGATGTATGCTCATGCCTTGAATCCACAAAGAATACACGGCCTCCAGGAGATAATGAGTCACTGACGCTCTTCCAAAATGATTCAAACTTCGTTGGCGGAACATGTGAGAGCCAGAACCCGAAAAAGATCTGATCAAACTGA